>JBDSKP010000377.1:0-2537 GCA_039916925.1 Duganella sp. | reverse complement strand
GACGGCCGACTCCTCGCGCTTCTGGCCCGCCGATTCCTACCAGCCTGGCATCTCGCCGCCGTCGTTCGACAAGCAATTCGTGCGCGACTACCTGGAAACGTTGACCTGGGGCAAGACCGCACCGGCGCCAGCGTTGCCGGCCGATGTAATCGACAAGACGCAGGGCAAGTATTTCGAGGCGATCGAGCGCCTGACCGGCCAGAAGCTGAAGGCCTGAGATGGCGGACGCTAACAACAAGCCGCTGGTCGGCGTCATCATGGGTTCGTCCTCGGACTGGGACGTGATGCAGAACGCGGTCGCCATCCTCAAGCAGTTCGGCGTGCCGTTCGAGGCGCAGGTCATTTCCGCGCACCGCATGCCCGACGAGATGTACGCGTACGCCAAAAGCGCGCGCGCGCGCGGCTTGCGCGCCATCATCGCCGGCGCCGGCGGCGCGGCGCACCTGCCGGGCATGGTTGCCGCGATGACCATCGTGCCGGTACTGGGCGTGCCGGTGCCGTCGAAGTATCTGCGCGGCGAGGATTCGCTGCTGTCGATCGTGCAGATGCCCAAGGGCGTGCCGGTGTCGACCTTCGCCATCGGCGAGGCCGGCGCCGCCAATGCCGCGCTGACGGCGGTGGCGATGATCGCCGCCACCGACGACGCGCTGGCCGACAAGCTGGAAGCCTTCCGCGTCACGCAAACCGAAGCCGCCAAGGCCATGACATTGCCGCTTGAATAAACAACAATAATGAGCAAAGATTTTTCTCCACTTCTGCCCGCCGCCAATCCGGCGGCGTGGCTGGGCGTGATGGGCGGCGGCCAGCTGGGCCGCATGTTCGCCCAGGCCGCCCAGAGCATGGGTTATCAGGTCGCCGTGCTGGAGCCTGCCGATGAATGTCCGGCGGGACAAGTCGCGCAGCGGCTGGTCAACGCCGGCTACAGCGACGCGGCCGGGCTGGACGCTCTGGCGGCGCAATGCCTGGCCGTCACCACCGAATTCGAGAACGTGCCCGCCGACAGCTTGTCGCGGCTGGCGCAGCGCGTGTTCGTCGCCCCCAACGCGCACGGCGTGTCGGTGGCGCAGGATCGCATCGCCGAGAAGAAATTCTTTGTCGGCTGCGCGCCGCGTTCGGGCGTGATGCCCGCGCCGCACAAAGTGATCGCCACGCAGCAGGATATCGACGACATCGCCGACGATCTGCTGCCGGGCATCCTGAAGACGGTGCGCATGGGATACGACGGCAAGGGCCAGGTCCGCGTGAAATCGCGCGAGGACGTGCGCGCCGCGTTTGAAAGCATGGGCAAGGTCACCTGCCTGCTGGAAAAGATGCTGCCGCTGGCCTATGAAGTCTCGGTGCTGACCGCGCGCGGCGCCGACGGCGCGTCGGTGGTCTATCCGATCGCCGAGAACGTGCACCGCGACGGCATCCTGTTCACCACCACGGTGCCGGGGCCGAACGTTTCCGACGCCAGCGCCACGGTGGCGCAACAGGCGGCGCAGGCCATCGTGGCCGAACTCGGCTACGTCGGCGTGTTGTGCATCGAATTCTTTGTGCTGACCGACGGCAGCCTGGTGGTCAACGAAATGGCGCCGCGTCCGCACAACAGCGGCCATTACACGATGGACGCCTGCGTCACCAGCCAGTTCGCGCAGCAGGTCAGGGCGATGGCGCGCTTGCCGCTGGGCGACGTGCGCCAGCATTCGCCGGCGGTCATGCTCAACATCCTCGGCGATGTCTGGTTCGACGGCGATAGCGACACCGCGCGCGAGCCGGCCTGGGACCGCATCCTGGCGTTGCCGGGCGCCTGCCTGCATCTGTACGGCAAGGACGACCCGCGCCGCGCGCGCAAGATGGGCCACCTGACCATCGTCGCGCCGACCCTGGACGAGGCGCGGCGGCAGTTGGACGCCGCCTGCGCCATCCTGGGTGTCGCACCGTGAAGCAAGCGCGTCACGAGGTGGCCGACGCTGCTGACATCGCGGCGGCGGCCGCCGTGCTGGAGGAGGGCGGCCTGGTCGCGTTCCCGACCGAGACCGTCTACGGCCTGGGCGCCGACGCCGAAAATCCGGCGGCCGTGGCCCGCATCTACCAGGCCAAGGGCCGCCCGAACGATCATCCGGTGATCGTGCACGTGGCGCCCGGCGCCGATCTGGACTACTGGGTCAGCGAAATTCCGGACGAGGCCCGGCAATTGGTCGCCGCCTTCTGGCCCGGACCATTGACCCTGATTTTGAAGCGCGCCGACCACATACCGGACGCCGTCTCCGGCGGCCAGGACACGGTGGGCATCCGCTGCCCGTCGCATCCGGTGGCGATCGCCTTGTTGAGCGCCTTCAAGGGCGGCAAGGGCGGCGTCGCCGCGCCGTCGGCCAACAAGTTCGGCAACGTCAGCCCCACGACGGCCCAGCACGTGCGGGACGAATTCGCGCTGGACGACGAGGATGAAGGCTCGATCAGCGACGAAGACTCCTGTTCCGCGCAATTACTGAACACGGTGCTGGAAGGCGGCCCCAGCCAGGTCGGCATCGAATCGACCATCGTCGACCTGTCGC
>JBDSKP010000376.1:0-4775 GCA_039916925.1 Duganella sp. | reverse complement strand
GTGCGCGCGCCGGGGAAGTTCTTCACGCTGTTCCGCAAGCCCGAGCCGAGCCAGCTGCCCGAGACCTGGATCGATTCGATCGGCGCGGCCTCCTGGGCGTGCAGTACGGCCGGCGCCGCCAGCAGCGCGATCGCGGCGGCCATGGCGGTCAGGGGGAAATGCGCTCCAGGGCGCGCGGCGGGCGAGGCGAAATCGGACATAAGCGTGGTTGGTAGGCGTCGAAGGCGAAAATGATAACACTTCTCATTCTCATCGACCAGTCGCAAGTTGGACAAAATGACATAGCCATTTTAAAACATTCATCCGCTATACTTCTTTAAGTCACCACTTCCCCACAACGAGAGACCACCATGCTAAGCACAGAACAAAAAGCCATCATCACCGCGACCGTCCCCATCCTGGCACAAGGCGGAGAGGCGCTGACACGCCACTTCTACCTGACGCTGTTCAGCGATTTCCCGCAAGTCAAACCCCTGTTCAACCAGGCCAACCAGCAGGACGGCAACCAGCAGCGCGCGCTGGCGAACGCGGTGCTGATGTACGCGAAAAATATCGAACGGCTGGAACAACTCGGACCGCTGGTGTCGACCATCGTCAACAAGCACGTCTCGCTGCAGATCCAGCGCGAGCACTATCCGCTGGTGGGGGCCTCGCTGCTCAAGGCGATCCGCGAGGTGCTCGGCGCCGAGGTGGCGACCGACGCCGTCAACGACGCCTGGGCGGCGGCCTATGGCCAGCTGGCCGATATCCTGGCCGGCGCAGAACAAGACGCTTACGATGAAAACGCCCGCGCGCCTGGTGGGTGGAGCGGCGCGCGCGAATTCAAGGTCGTGTCCAAAAAAGCCGAAAGCGACGAGATCACCTCCTTCGTCCTGCAGCCCGCCGACGGCCGCGCCGTCGTCGCCCACAAACCGGGCCAGTACATCGGCGTATCGGTCACCATCAACGGTGAAGAGACGCGCCGCCAGTATTCCTTGTCGGCGGCCGGCAACGGCGCCAATTACCGCATCAGCGTCAAGCGCGAAGCGGGCGGCGCGGTGTCGAATTACCTGCACGACCAGATCAACGTCGGCGACAGCGTCCAGCTGTTCCCGCCGTCGGGCGATTTCGTGCTGAAGGACGGCGACAAGCCGCTGGTGCTGATCAGCGGCGGCGTCGGCATCACTCCGACAATGGCGATGCTGACCACGGCGCTGTCCACCGGCCGCGGCGTCCATTTCATCCACGCCGCCCGCCACGCCGGCGTGCACGCCTTCCGCGACCAGGTCGACGCGCTGGCGCAAGAGCATCCGCAGCTGCGCCGCTTCTACTGCTACGAGAACGCCAGCGACGCCGCCCCCCAGCCGCACGCCACCGGCTATCTGAATCAGCGCCAGCTGGCGGAATGGCTGCCGGCCACGCGCGACGTCGACGCCTACTTCCTCGGACCGACCCCGTTCATGAAAGCCGTCAAATCGCATCTGCTGGAACTGGGCGTACCGGCGGCGCAGACCCATTACGAGTTCTTCGGCCCAGCCGAGGCGCTGGCCTGATGCGTTTTCCGGATATGTAAAGCCGGAGTAAAGCCGGATATCTTCGTGTACGACGGAAGGCGCCGATGCGATACTGCCGCATCACGCCTATCCGAAGGAACCCATGAAGCGCAGGACAGTATTGAAACTGGCGGCCGACGGCGCCGCCCTGGCCGCCCTCGGCGGCATCTCGCCGTTGGTGTTCCGTATATATTCTCCCGCCCCGAGTGGACGGCGCTGGTGGTGCGCAAGGATTCCAGCCTGCGCACGCTGGCGGACCTGAAAGGCAAAAAGATCGCGGCCACGAAAGGCACCGATCCCTATCTGTTCCTGTTGCGCTCATCGCAGACGGCGGGACTGAAACGCGGCGATATCGAACACGTCGCCCTGCAACACGCGGACGGCCGCGCGGCGCTGGAACAAGGCAAGTTCGATGCGTGGGCCGGGCTGGATCCGCACATGGCCGCCAGCGAACTGGAAAGCGGCTCGCGCCTCATCTACCGCAACGCGTTTCGCCCAGCCCTTCATTGGCCGCGGCCAGGAGCGGCTGAAGCATGAGCGGTCAACTGGCGGCGCGCAAGCAAACCGATTTCGATATCGACAAGGCGGCCACGGGCGCCGCATGACGTCCGCACTCGATATCCACATCGCCGAAAAGCGCTACGGCGCCCGCACCGCGCTGCGCGACGTCGACGTCGGCCTGCGCCAAGGGGAAGTCGTGAGTTTGATCGGCGCCAGCGGCTGCGGCAAAAGCAGCCTGCTGTCGATCGCCTCCGGCCAGGATCGCGACTTTCACGGACGGATAGCGCTGCATGGCGCTACCCAAGCAGCTTTCAGGCGGCCAGGCGCAACGTGCCGCCATCGCACGCGGTTTGTTCAGCCATCCGCGCGTGCTGCTGCTCGACGAACCGTTTTCCGCCGTCGACCGTATTATCCTGCTCGATGGCGCCGGGTCGCCGCCGGTGACGGAATTCCGTCCGCCACCGCGACCGCGCGGACGTGGCGATGTCGCCCAGGCCGCGCTGAAGTCCGCCATCCTCGACCGGCTGCACGCGGTGCACGCGATCTGAACAAAAAGTCCACTGCCGCCGGATATGCGGCGCCCGGCCGGAACTGGTAAAATCGCGGCATGATGCAAACCTACACCACAGACCAGGCAGAAACGCTGATACGCGCCACTGGTGCGCGCGTCACCAGACAGCGCGTGACTGTGCTCGACTTCTTGCTGGGCCAGGGGAAGTCGCTGACCCACCACGAAATCCAGGACCATCTGTCCGGCGAGGCCCTCGATTCCGTCACGCTGTACCGCGTGCTCGAATGGCTGACCGAGAATGAGCTGGTGCACCGCATCGCCGGCGCCGACCAGGTCTGGCGCTTCAGCGCCGGCGCCGGCCACCATTCGCACGAACACGCGCACTTCCAATGCACCAAATGCGAGGAAGTGACTTGCTTCACCGATGTCGCGCTGCCGAAAAAAATCAAGCTGCCGGATGGTTTCCAGAGCCAGGAAATCGACTTCCTCATCAAGGGCACCTGCCCGCACTGCGCACCGAAAAAGTAACACGGCGGGAAAATAAGTTAATGCAACATGGTTGCATTAAATTTCAAACGGATTTATTATGCAACTCAATTGCATTAACGATTCCGCACAACCCTGCGCGCCCGCGCCTTTTCAGTGAGCTGTCCACATGTCTATTCCTTCCCGCTCCGGCCACCCGGATTACCGGCTTCCCGTCACCGTGCTTTCCGGCTTTCTCGGCGCCGGCAAGACCACCCTGCTCAATCACGTGCTGGCCAACCGCGAGGGCCTGCGCGTGGCCGTCATCGTCAACGACATGAGCGAGGTGAATATCGACGCCTCGCTGCTGCGCAAAGGCGCCGAGAACGCCGGCGCCGCGCTGTCCCGCACCGAGGAGAAAATGGTCGAGATGAGCAACGGCTGCATCTGCTGCACCTTGCGCGAGGATTTGCTGCTGGAGGTGCGCAAACTGGCCGCCGAAAACCGCTTCGACTATCTGCTGATCGAGTCGACCGGCGTCGGCGAACCGATGCCGGTGGCGGCCACCTTCGATTTCGAGGATGAACAAGGCCACTCGCTCAACCATATCTCCCGCATCGACACGATGGTCACCGTGGTGGACGCGCTCAACCTGCTGAAGGATTACCACAGCACCGATTTCCTGGCCCAGCGCGGCGAAACGGCCGGTGAAGGCGACGACCGCACGCTGGCGGCGCTGCTGTCCGAGCAGATCGAGTTCGCCAACGTCATCGTCGTCAGCAAGACCGATCTGGTCTCCCCGGAACATCTGGCGGAAGTGCGCGCCGTCATCAAGGCGTTGAACCCGACGGCCACCATCACCTACGCGGACAAAGGCGACGTGCCGCTGCATACGATACTCGGCACGGGCAAATTCGACCTCGAGAAAGCCAGCCAGATGGCCGGCTGGGCGCGCGAGCTGGCCGGCCACCACACGCCGGAAACCGACGAATACGGCATCGACAGCTTCGTGCTGCGCAACCGCAAACCGCTGCATCCGGCCCGCTTCAACACCTTCCTCGACGAGGCGCTGCCGGGCCTTATCCGCGCCAAGGGCTACATCTGGCTCGCCAGCCGGCCGGATTGGGCGGTCGCGTATTCGCGCGCCGGCCGCATCGCCGCCGTGGAGCCGGTCGGACAATGGTGGGCCGCCAGCGACAGGGCCCAATGGCCGTCGCCGGGCGATCCTGACCGTCAGGCGATCGAAGCGATCTGGGAGGAGCCGTATGGCGACCGGCTCAACGAGCTGGTATTCATCGGCAGCCGCATGGACCGCGCGGCCATCGAAAGCGCCTTCAACGCCTGCGTGCTCACCGACGTCGAATTCGCCGCCGGCATGCTGACATGGCGCGGCTATGCCGATCCGTTCCCGGACTGGAGCCGGGAAGACGAAGAAAACGCCGAACCCGAACCCGCCTGATCCCGAGGCTAGCGCCGGCTCACGTTATACTGCTGGGTTTGCCGCTAACGACTTGAGAATATGAAGGTAGAAAACCCCTCGCGCCGGTCCATCCGAACCCTGGCAGGCTCGCTCTCCCTGCTTCTGGCGCTCGGCGGCTGCGCCCAACTGCCGACCGCCAAAACCGCGCCCGATACCGTCTCGTCGATGCGCCTGATCGGCGAGCAGCGGCTACCGTGGCGCATGCAGTTCGGCGACACGATGGTGGGCGGCCTGTCCGGCATCGACTACGACGCCGCCCGTGGCGACTGGGTGATGATCTCCGATG
>JBDSKP010000375.1:0-1558 GCA_039916925.1 Duganella sp. | reverse complement strand
TCGCCGATCCGGCCAATGCGGTCACCGCCGTGCTGGCGGAGCTGATTCCGTCGGCGCAAACCGGCGACTGGGCCGACTGGCTGGCGCGCGTGCAGCGGCTGGAACAGGAGTGGTTCGCGCCGTTGTTGGCCGCGCTCAAGGAAGGCCGCGTCGACCGCGTGACTTTGGTGATGAACCACCGTCACGACTGGATGACGGTATCGAGCTCCAAACTGGCGCAGCGCAAATTCTGGCGCAAGCAGAACCTGAACATTTTATTGAGCACCGTCCGCACATGACCCGTATCGCCACCCGCCCCTGCCCCTACCGCGAATCCGAAATGCTGCGCCAGGGAGGCATCCACCCGGTGCTGGCGCGCCTGTACGCGGCGCGCGGCCTGACCGACATCAAGGATTTGTCGAGCGAACTGACGGCGATGATTCCGCCATCGGGCCTGCTGCACATCGACGCCGCCGCCATCTTCCTGGCCGACGCCATCGCCGCCGGCAAACGCATGGTGATCGTCGCCGACTACGACTGCGACGGCGCCACCGCCTGCGCCGTGGCGCTGCGCGGCCTGCGCGCGATGGGCGCCAACATCGACTTCATCGTCCCCAACCGCTTCGAATACGGCTACGGGCTGACGCCGGAGATCGTCGAGCTGACGGCGCGCGAAAAGCGGCCCGACATCATCATCACCGTCGACAACGGCATCGCCAGCATCGACGGCGTGGCCGAGGCCAACCGGCGCGGCATCGAGGTGGTCGTCACCGACCACCACCTGCCGGCCGACACGCTGCCGGCCGCGCGGGTGATCGTCAACCCGAACCAGCCCGAATGCGGCTTCCCGAGCAAGCATATCGCCGGCGTCGGCGTAGTGTTCTATGTACTGCTGGCGTTGCGCGCCGAACTGCGCAAGCGCGGCGCGTACGAGGACAAACCGCAGCCGAAACTGGACAACCTGCTCGACCTGGTGGCGCTGGGCACCGTCGCCGACGTCGTGCGGCTCGACCCGAACAACCGCATCCTGGTCGCGCAAGGGCTCAAGCGCATGCGCGCCGGCCGCATGCACGCCGGCGTCGCCGCGCTGTTCCGCGTGGCCGGGCGCGAGCCGCGCACCGCCAGCCCGTTCGACCTCGGTTTCGCGCTCGGCCCGCGCCTGAACGCCGCCGGCCGCCTGGAGGATATGTCGCTGGGGATCGAATGCCTGATCACCGACGACGAGGGCCGCGCCTGGGAACTGGCGCAGCGGCTCAACGAGATCAACCTCAAACGGCGCGAGATCGAGGCCGAGATGCAGGACACGGCGCTGCTGCACCTGGACGCCTACGAGCCGGCCAACAGCAGCACCATCTGCGTGTTCGACGAATCGTGGCACCAGGGCGTGATCGGCATCGTCGCCTCGCGGCTCAAGGAAAAATTCTTCCGGCCGACGATCACCTTCGCGCCCGGCGCCGACGGCTGGATCAAGGGTTCCGGCCGATCGATACCCGGCTTCCACCTGCGCGACGCGCTGGACCTGGTGTACAAGAAGGCGCCGTCGCTGATCGACAAGTTCGGCGGCCACGCGATGGCGGCC
>JBDSKP010000374.1:0-2497 GCA_039916925.1 Duganella sp. | reverse complement strand
GTTCGAGCTGTTCTACCAGCCGATCATCGACACCGCCACCCGCCGCCTGCATGCAATGGAAGTGCTGCTGCGCTGGCGCCGGCCGCATGAAGGGTTGATTCTGCCCGATAGCTTTATCCCCATCATCGAAGAGAATGGCTTGATCGTGCCGGTCGGCGAATGGGTCATACGCCAGGCATGCACGCAGAGCATGGCGTGGCAGCGCGCCGGCCTGGCGCCGGTGCCGCTGGCGGTGAACCTGTCGCCGCGCCAGTTCATGAACCGTGGCCTGATCGAATCGATCCGCCGAGTGCTCGACGAAACCGGGATGGATCCGGCCTTGCTGGAATTTGAAATCACCGAGACCGCGCTGATGCAGCATGGCGAGCAGACGCTGGAGATTCTCGGCCAGATCAACAACATGGGGATCCGGCTTTCGATTGACGATTTTGGCACCGGCTATTCGAGCCTGGCCTACCTGAAGCGCTTCCCGGTCAAGAAGATCAAGATCGACCGCGCCTTCATCAAGGACCTGGAGGACAGCGCGGAGGACCGCGCCATCGTGGCGGCGATCATCGCGCTGTCGGACAGCCTGCAGCTGTCGGTGGTGGCGGAGGGGGTGGAGACGGAGGGCCAGTACGCCCTGCTGCAGCGCAACGGCTGCCAGTTCGCGCAGGGCTATCTGTTCTCGCCGCCGGTGCCGCTTGCGACGGCCCAGCTGCTGCTGCCGCGGCCCCAGGCCGCGGCGGGTTAGTTAGTCGAGCGTGGCGATCACCGGCGCGTGGTCGGACGGCTGCTCCAGCTTGCGCGGCGCGCGGTCGATGACGCAGGCGCTGCAGCGCGCCACCAGCGCCGGCGACAGCAGGATGTGGTCGATGCGCAGGCCTTTGTTGAGGCGGAAGCCGAGGCCGCGGTAGTCCCACCAGCTGAACGATTTTTCGGGCTGCTCGAACAGGCGGTAGGAGTCGGTCAGGCCGATGTCGAGCAGGCGGGTCAGGGCTGCGCGTTCCTTTTCGGAAACGTGCACCATGCCCTCCCAGGCGGCCGGATCGTGGACGTCGCGGTCCTCGGGGGCGATGTTGTAGTCGCCGACGACGGCCAGGTGCGGGTGCAGGGCGGCTTCCTCCTTGATCCAGTCGTGGAACGCCGATAGCCAGCCGAGTTTGTATTCGTATTTCTCGGAGCCAACGCTCTGGCCGTTCGGGACGTAGGCGCAGACGACGCGCATGCCATCGATGGTGGCGGCCAGGATGCGTTGTTGGGGATCGTCGAAGCGGGGATTGTTCCTGACGACATCGGTGATCGGCAGCTTCGATAAGATGGCGACGCCGTTGTAGGTTTTTTGCCCGCTGTACACAACATGATAGCCTGCGGCTTCAATAATGCTAGCCGGAAACTTGTCATCGGTTAATTTTGTTTCTTGCAGACAGAGCACGTCTGTTGGATTTTCCGCAAGCCAATTCATAACGTGCGGCAGTCTTACGTTCAGTGAGTTAACATTCCATGTGGCTAATTTCATCGTGGCTGAGTATCCTGGCGGGTTTGGGGGAGGCGATGCGTGAATGAAACACATCTTACCGCAACTTGATTTAACAGATGAGCTTGTCTAAATGTCGTGTTTTATAAAAAAACATGAAATAGAACTTCGCAAGCGTCATGGCAGGGCATAAAATGTTGCGGAAAGTGTGAAATAAAAAAATAATTGCTACATTTGTCTCATAGTTGTCGAAATTGCATTTCGGCACGAGACAGAATGGCAAAATAGAAATATACTGATGCAAATTGACGGAAAACTAGTGTTTCCAATTAGCAACCACAAAATAGCAAGGGTCGCGTATAGTATCTATTGTGATGCCGCAATAAGTGATACTATACGGAAATAACTTGTAGTTTTAACAGTGAATTGCGCGTAGCGCATTTACAAAGGAATTGAAATGCGAACTGCATTTGAGGCATGGGCACAGCGCGACGGACATATCGTTCGCCGCCGTGAAGATAAGCCAGAAGAGTATCTGGTCTTTGAAACGCAGCGCCGCTGGGTGATCTGGCAAGCGGCACTGGAACATGGCAAAACGCCAGGCGGGCGCAAGACCGCCGCGCAAAAGGAGGCAGCCGCCGCCGAAAAGCGTGCAACGGAGGCGCTACAGCGTGGGCCGGCTATCAATTCCGACGAGGCCGCGGTGCGCAACCAGGTGTTGAACGAGGTGCTCGACGCGTTCTCCACCCTGGGTGGTGAGCGCGGCATGGACGATATCCTGAAAGTGGTGCAGGGCCTGAAGAAGAAGCAGCAGGAGCAGGCGCAGGACAAGGCCGACGAACGCGTGGCCACGCCGTCGCAGGTTCGCCAGAACGCTTGACCTGCGGCGCATGACACGCTTCCGGCATTACAAGGGCGGCCTCTACGAGTTGGTGTGCGAGGCCACCCTGGAGTCCGACCTGAGCACCATGATAGTTTATCGGGCGCCCGACGGGTCCATCTGGGCGCGGCCGAAAGACGTGTTTTTTCAACTCATCGAGA
>JBDSKP010000373.1:0-7737 GCA_039916925.1 Duganella sp. | reverse complement strand
GAGCGATTCGAGGGCAATGAAGGCGCCCCGGCCGGCGGCCGCCGGCGGGCTGGCGGCGTCGCCAGGCCGCACGCCGTCCGGCGACAGCAGCAGCGCCGTCAGCGCAAGCGCCGCGCTACCCACGCCGCCGGCCAGGCCCCACCGGGCATGCGGCCAGCCCTGGTACCAGCGGCGTTTCGGATACCGTTGCGCGAAGGCGGCCATCAATGCCTGCTCCACGGCGGGCGGGGTGTGGTGTCGCGCCAGCGCGCCGCGCAGGGCGTCCAGGGGTTGGGCCAGTTGCGGGTCTCGGGGTTCATCGGTATGCATGGTCGGTTCCTTCTCAGTTCGCATTCGTCAAGGCGGGGCGGTGCGCCCCCAGGCGTTTGGCCAGTGCCGCCCGGCCACGCGACAGGCGCGAGCGGACGGTGCCGATGTCGATCTGGCAGATCGCCGCGATCTCCAGGTAGGACAAATCGTGTAGTTCGAACAGGATGACGGCGTCGCGGAAGACCGGCGCCAGTTGGGCCAGCGCGCGCCGCACTTCCTCGGCCAGTTCGTTGTCCAGCATGCGCGAGAGCGGCTCGGCGTCCTCGCTGCCGGCCTCGGTGTCGAATTCGCCGTCGTCATCCGGCTCGGGCAGATTGTCGTGGCGCCGGCGCGGCTCTTCGTGCTTGAGCACCAGGTTGCGCGCCACGCCGAACAGGAAGGTACGCAGCTCGCCGCGCAAGGGGTCGAACTTGAAGCTGTCCGTGAGCAGGCCCATGAACACTTCCTGCACGACGTCGGCGGCGGTGTCGGCCGAGCCGCTGCGCAGCAGCGCGAAGCGAAACAGCGGGGCCTGGTGGCGCTGGTACAGGGCCTGGAAGGCCGCTGCCGTACCGGCGCGCATCTGGCGCAGCAAGTCGGTGTCGTTGGTAGGGGATAGGGTCGTCATCGTTGGGCCTTTAATGGTATTCCGGCACGGCGGCCGAAAAGTTCCCAACAATCGTGTTCGGCCTCCCGGGCACGCCGGGCGCGGACCGGCTACGCCACCGTGCCGGCCCCCTTTTTATCCAGCACAACCTGGATCAGGCGGTCGCGGTAGCGCACCTGGACCTTGGCGTGCGGCTTGCCGCGCAGGCGCAGGCGCTTCATGGCGCCGTCGGCCCAGTCCAGATCGAGCTCGACGCCGCCGCGCGCGCGCACGCCGCGCAGCGAGCCTTCCGGCCACGCCTTGGGCAAGGCCGCCAGGATGTGGATTTCGCCGCCCCAGGATTGCACCAGCATCTCCAGGATCGCCGCCGCGCCGCCGAAATTGCCGTCGATCTGGAAGGGCGGATGGGAGTCGAACATGTTCGGATAGGTGCGCTCCGGTCCGAGCAAACCTTGCAGTATCGAATAGGCGCGCTCGCCCTCGCCCATGCGCGTCCACAGCGCCAGCCGCCACGCCGTGGCCCAGCCGGTCGACTTGTCGCCGCGCGTGTCGAGGGTGACTTTGGCCGCAGCGATCAATTCCGGCGTGTCGCGCACGTTGATTTGCCCGCTCGGGTACACCGCGTACAGATGCGAGACATGGCGGTGTTTCTGCTCCGGCGCGCCGGCATCCCAATCTTCCAGCCACTCCTGCAACTGCCCTTGCGCGCCGATGCGGTCGGCCGGCAGCCGCGCGCGCATGGTCCGCAACGTCGCGGCGAAGGCGCCGTCGCCGTCCTTGAGCAGCGCGTGGGCCTTGAGCGTCCAGCCAAACAGGTCGCGCACGATCTGGCGGTCCATGGCGGGGCCGGCGCAGGTGGCCACGCCTTCGTGATGTTCATTTTCAGGCGAGATCGACGGCGACGTGACCAGTCCCCTGCCCCGCGGATCCTCGACCAGCGCATCGACGAAGAACAGCGCCGCGCCTTGCAGCAGCGGATAGATGCGGCGCAGGTAGGCCTGGTCCGGATTGTATTCATAGTGCTCCCACAAGGCCTGGCACAACCACGCGCCGCCGCACGGCCACATGCCCCATTTCGGCCCGTCGATGGGCGCGGTGGCGCGCCATAGATCGGTGTTGTGGTGCGCCATCCAGCCGCGCGCGCCGTAGCCCTTGCGGGCGGTGACGGCGCCGGTGACCGACAAATCCTCCACCATGCGCACCAGCGGCTCGACGCACTCGCCCAGGTTGGCCGATTCGACCGGCCAGTAATTCATCTGGGTGTTGATATTGATGGTGTATTTGGAACCCCACGGCGGATTGATCCCTTCGTTCCACAGGCCCTGCAGGTTGGCCGGCTGGCTGCCCGGGCGCGACGACGACATCAGCAAATAACGGCCGTACTGCACGTACAGCGCCGCCAGCGCGGCGTCCGGACGCCGCTCGACGGCAGCGATGCGTTCGTTGGTCGGCCGTGCCGCCGCCGCATTGGAACCGATCCGCAGCGACAGCCGGCGGAACAGCTTCCGGTGCGCGGCAAGGTGCGCGTCGCGCAGGCGCGCGAACGGCTTGGCGGCGGCCGCCTCGGTCTGCGCGCGCACGGTCTTGAGCGGATCGCCGCTGACGTCGGCGTAGTTGACATAGCTGGTCGCCGCCGCCACCAGCAAGGTCACCGCGCGGGCGCCGCGCACCTCGATGCGGTCGCCGCGCGGCGTGATCGCGCCGTCGCCGACGACCTTCACGCGCACCGCGTAGCGCAGCGCCGCCGGAATGCCTGACGACGCGATATTGCGCCCGTCGATCAGCAACGCGTCGCCGCCGTCGGCGCGCACGGACAATGTCGACGGCGGCTGGCCGGCGCGTGCCGGTTCGCGATAATCCCACGGCACGCCGATTGACGCGGCCGCTTTCGGGTGGCCGTCATAGTCGGTGTCGCCGTACTTCGCGTCGGCCGGATGAAGGTAGCCGAGATCGAAATCGAGCGTGCCGCCTTGGGCCGTCAGGCGGATGACGATCACCTGGTCGGACGCGCTGGAAAAGACCTCGCGCACGTGACGCGCCTTGCCGTCCGTGAAGCGGGTGGTGGCGATGGCGGTGTCCAGTTCGAGCGACCGCTGGTAGTTATCGGCACCGGACATGCCGTGGAAGTCCATCAGCAGGTCGCCGGCCGCGCCGTAGGGCATCTGTTGCAATGGCTTGGCCATCATCGACGAAGCGATCATGTCCGCCGCTTCGCCCAACCGCCCCTGGTCGACCAGCGCCCTGATCGCCGGCAGCGCCTCCAGCGAGCCCGGATTGTTCGCGTCATACGGACCGCCGGCGAACAACGTGTCCTCGTTGAGCTGGATACGCTCCTGGGCCACCCTGCCGAAGCACATCGCGCCCAGGCGGCCATTGCCCACCGGTAGCGCTTCGACCCAGGCACCGGCCGGCCTTTCATACCATAGCTCGAGGTTTTCCCGGCCGCCGCCCGCCTTGGTGGCGACCACCGCCGCGCCGGCCAGTCCCGGAAATGCCATCGCCAGACCGGCCGATACCATGAAATGCCGCCGCGCCTCTGAAATACCGTTGTCCAGACGGTTCGTTTTTTTGTCCAAGTCATCCTCCAGATGGAATCAATTGCCCATTTAATAGCAAAGAGTATGTGCATACCCGGGATGGCCGACAATTGCGAAAATGAACAAACCATCAATTATTTCAGCCAGAAAGTCGGCACAAGCGCGGCCGTTCCGATCGCGCCGGTGGCGGCGGCCTGGAGACCGGGTAGGGTTTTCCTTACGGAAATATCAGCCTGTGCTGATGCTTGGTAGTCCAATACGGCAGTACCCTGTTCCCTGATATCGATCGGGGGCGTCAATTGGCGGATTTGAAAAATGGGCGGTGGTTGAACACGATCGGGCCGCGCCTGCTGGTCGCGGCGGCCCTGTTCGCGCCGGCGCTGGCGATGGGCCGGTCCGAAATGGACAAGCGCATTATGGACCTGCGCGACCGGCTGCCCCTGTTCCCCGACCAGACGCTGACTCAATTGCTCGACTTCCAAACCCGGACCCGCGCCGAACCGCCGCGCACCCAGGCCGAGTTGCTGGTCCAAATCAGCGCCGCGCGCACGCAACTGAATCAACTCGACGCGGCGGCGGCGACCGCGGCCCAGATCACCACCTACGGCCGCTCCCTTGGCGACGACGTCATCGCCGCCAAGGGCATGTTGGCCCAAGCGGCGGTGGCGTATAAGCGGGATGACTCCAAGAAGGGCCATCAGCTGGTCTTCGCGGCGGAACAACTGGCGCGACGCGGCGGTGACAAATCCTTGCTGGTCGAGGCCGAGCTTGCGACCGGCGCCGCCAGCGCCGATCAGGGCGACTTGCCGGCCGCGCTGTCCAAGTTGCAATCGGCGCTCGAAGGCGCGCGGCGGGTAGGCGATGACTCCATGCTGCTGTTTAACGCCACGCGGGAGCTGACCCGCTTCTATGTCCGGACCAAGGAGCGCGACAGGGCGTTCGCCGCGCTGGGCGAACTGGCGGGGATGGCGGAAAAACAACACCTGCCCGTGCAGATGGTGTTGCTTAAGTCGACGGAATACAACGTGGCGAGCAATTTTGGCCAGCTGGAACGCGCCCTGCGCGTGCAACTGGAGAGCCTGGCCCTGCAACGCAAACTGGGCCTGCGCTACAGGCTGGGCGCCACACTGAACAACCTGGCCGACAGTTATCTGACACGGCGCGACTACGCGCGGGCGGCGCGGTACGCAACCGAGGCGCTGCTGGCGACGAAGGGGCTCAACCAAAACAGCAGCGACGCGGTCGCGCGGATGAACCTGGGTGTAGCCTATCTGGGCATGGGACGCATCGCCGAGGGGAAAAAAACCTTCGAAGCTGGCTTGGCATGGGCGGTGAAAACCCACAGCAAGCCGGATCAGCAGGAATCGTATCTGGAATATGGACGGGCGCTCGAGGCGGCCGGCGACATGGCCGGCGCGGTGGCCGCCTATCACCGCGAACGCGCCCTCTCCAACGAGCTGTACGAGGCCAAGCGCCGGCAGGCGATGCTGGAGCTGCAGGAACGCTACGAGGTGGACAAAAAACAGCGGCAGATCGAACTGCTCAGCGCCGAGAACGCCCACCGCCGCCAGCAGCAACGCGTCTGGTGGCTGCTGGCGGCGGTGTTCGCGCTGGCGTCGGTGGTGGTCGGCCTGCTGTACCGCAAGGTGCGGCACGCCAACGCGCGGCTGAAGGTGAAGAACCTGGAGCTGAAGACGCAGTCCACCCTCGACCCGTTGACGGGGCTGTACAACCGCCGCCATTTCCAGAATTCCATGGCCGCATTGAACCCGGACGACCGGCCCCAGGTCGGCGCCGGACATGACGACGACATCGTCGGCGCCCTATTCCTGCTCGACGCGGACCACTTCAAGCACATCAACGACACCTACGGCCACGCCGCCGGCGACGCGGTGCTGAAAATGATCGCCGCCAACCTGCGCGTGGCGTTGCGCGAGACCGACATGATCGTGCGCTGGGGCGGCGAGGAATTCCTGGCGTTCATCCCCGCCCTGCCGCGCCACCGCATCGACGAGGTCGCGCGGCGCATCCTGGCTGGCATCGCGTCGCAAACCGTGCGCCACCAGGAGCACGAGATATCGGTAAACGTCTCGATCGGCTTCGCGCCGTTCCCGCTGGCGCCGGCGGGCGTGCCGCTGTCGTGGGAGCGCGTGGTCAACCTGACCGACATGGCGCTATACCTGGCCAAGACGACCGGCCGCAACCGCGCCTTCGGCGTGCGCGGCTTCGACAATTTCCAGCTTACCTCGATGGAGGAGGTCGAGCAGGACCTGGAGCGCGCCTGGCGCGCCGGCTATGTGGATTTGAACCTGGTGCTGGCGGGCGCGCCGGACCAGCACGACATGGCGCCGGTCGCGTCGCACTAGGCCCTGCCGCCACTCGATTCCCATTTCGACACCCGGGGTTGCTACGGCCTGGCCCCTGGAACGAAGCCAGCCAGGATCGCGCCCAAGGTCGCGCCAGAGGCCATCAAGCAATCCGACAAGACCAAATGGTAAAACATGGCGCGCGCACGTAACCGTGACAGTTTGAATGTCTGGCAAAATGGCATTCCAGCAGGACAATGGACCAATGCCGCCAACACCTCCACTTTCGAGTATTTCGACCAGTGGATCGAGCACGAGTGCCAATGCCGATTTACGCCTCTCGATCGCCGGCGCGCAGGCCCACCACCCATATATTGAAACTTCCCCTTGGCCTGGTCGGCGACATGCTGGTGGACTTTCGGACGTCGGTGGAGAACGAAGGGCTCTGTTCCCAAATTATGGCGTTGTTTGGCTTGCCCGTCGCGCGGCCGGCGATCCTGCAATTTGAAGACCAGAAGGTATTGGCCGTCGGGCGGTTCGACCAGAAGAATTCGGACGACGGTACCTGGATAGCACGACTGCCGTTTGCCGATCGCAACGGATGGGCACGCCAAAAACTTCAGTATTTCGATACTGCCAGGCGGACGTTACCGGGCAACGCCGCTGTACGACGTGTTGTCCGCGCACCCGACCGTCGGCACCGGACGGATGAACCGGCCCGCCACGCGGGTTAAAACTCCTCCCAGTCGTCCCCGCCGGCCGGCGCCGCCTTCGCCAGTTTCAGCGGCTTGGCGACCGCGCCCGCGCGGACCGGCGCGCGCAAGGCCGCGCCGCCCGCCTGCGCGGCCACCGCCGGGCGGGCGGGCGCGAGCGGCGCCGGCGCATCGAAGTTCTCGCTGGTCCGGAACACGCTGACGACCTCGGCCAGCCTGGTCGCCTGCTCCTGCAGCGCCTGCGACGCGGCGGCCGCCTCCTCCACCAACGCCGCGTTTTTCTGCGTGGTGTCGTCCATCTGGACGATGGCCTGGTTGATCTGCTCGATGCCGGAGGTCTGCTCCTGGTTGGCGGCGCTGATCTCGCCCATGATGTCGGTCACGCTCCTGATGCTCTCGACGATGCCCTGCATCGTCGAACCGGCCTGGTCGACCAGCGCGGCGCCGGCCTGGACCTGCTCGACCGACGCGCCGATCAGCGTTTTGATCTCCTTGGCGGCGGCCGCCGAACGCTGCGCCAGGTTGCGCACCTCCGACGCCACCACCGCGAAGCCGCGTCCCTGCTCGCCGGCCCGCGCCGCCTCGACCGCCGCGTTCAGCGCCAGGATATTGGTCTGGAAGGCGATGCCGTCGATCACGCCGATGATGTCGACGATCTTGCTCGACGACGCGTTGATCGAACCCATGGTGTCGACCACCCGCGACACCACCGCCCCGCCGCGCATGGCGATGTCCGAGGCCGAGATCGCCAGCTGGTTGGCCTGGCGGGCGTTGTCGGCGTTCTGCTTGACGGTCGAAGTCATCTCCTCCATCGACGAAGCCGTTTCCTCCAGCGAGCTGGCCTGCTCCTCGGTGCGCGACGACAGGTCGAGGTTGCCCACCGCGATCTGGCGCGTGGCCGCGCCGATGTTGACCGTGCCGGCGCGCACCTGGTTGACGATGCCCTCCAGGCTGCCGCGCATCTCGCTCATGAAGAACAGCAGGCTCTGCTTGTCGTCGGGCGCCACCTCGACCCGCACGTTCAAATCGCCCTGGGCGATGCTGCGCACGATGCCGGCCGCGTAGGCGGGGTCGCCGCCCAGCTGGCACCGCACGCTGCGCAGCACGGCGACGACGATGACGATGCTCAGCGCGATGGCGGCGGCGCTCAGGCCGATGATCCAGCCGCGCGCGTTGTCATACATCGCGTTGCCGTCCCGGCGTTTGTCAACCGACCTGTCGCGTGAACCTCACGCTGCCTGCTTTAATTCGTCCGGCTGAACCCGTTCCGGATTGAGCCAGACTTC
>JBDSKP010000372.1:0-1701 GCA_039916925.1 Duganella sp. | reverse complement strand
GCGCCGGAACCGGCCGCGCTGTTCCGGCTGCTGCAAAGGCCGCCGGCCTGGGTGGCCGAGATCGACGCCCAGGAGCTGCGCCAGTCGACCGAGGAATTCTCGATGGTGCTGGCCGACATGGCCTCGCTGCAGGAGCGCATCAAGCTGATCCAGGAAGAGATCGCCGCGCTGGTCAACGAGGGCAACAACCACAGCCTGTTCGTGCTGACCGTGGTCACCGTGCTGGCGCTGCCGATCAACATCATCGCCGGCCTGCTGGGCATGAACGTCGGCGGCATCCCGCTGGCGCAGGCGCCGCACGGCTTCTGGGTGGTGGTGGCGATCGTCGCCAGCGTCACCGTCGTCGCCGGCTTCCTGGCGTTCCGCCGCCAGCGCGACGTCCGCTAACGGAGACCCCATGCACGGTCCCTCGCCCGACAACCCGCATCCGATGGCAGGCTTTCCGCAGGTCTGCTATCTGAAGAACATCGTCACCAATCCCCACATCGTCGTCGGCGACTACACGTATTACGACGATCCCGAGGACACCGGCAACTTCGAGCGCAACGTGATGTACCACTTCCCCTTCATCGGGGACAAGCTGGTCATCGGCAAATTCTGCGCGCTGGCGCGCGGCGTCAAGTTCATCATGAACGGCGCCAACCACAAGCTGTCGGGCATCTCGACCTACCCGTTCCAGATCTTCGGCAACGGCTGGGAGAAAGTGATGCCGGCCAAGGGCGAGTTGCCGTACAAGGGCGACACCGTGATCGGCAACGACGTCTGGATCGGGTACGACGCGCTGATCATGCCGGGCGTGACCATCGGCGACGGCGCCATCGTGTCGTCGCGGGCGACGGTGGTGGCCGACGTGCCGCCGTACACGGTGGTCGGCGGCAATCCGGCCAGGGTCATCAAGGAGCGCTTCCCGGCCGGCGTGGCGGCCGCGCTGCAAGAGATCGCGTGGTGGGACTGGCCGGTCGAACACATCACCGAACACCTGGCGCTCATCGCCGGCGGCGACGTGCAGGCGCTGGCGCGGGCGCGGCCAGGCCCCTGAGCAGATACAGGCGGCGCGCACCGACGGCGCTGAAGACCAGCCCGAGCAGCAGCGCGACCAGGTTGTCGCGGCGATAGGCGGCGCGCACGGCGGCGAAGCCGGTGACGTCCTTGCCGCCGACCGCGACGCCGAAGGTCTGGTGGAAGTCGCCGGGCAGGAAGCCGGGGTGCGTGGTGAGGCGCGGATCGAAGCGCACCGCGACCGGGTACAGCATCGTGGCGTCGCGCACGGCGGCGCGCATCTTGCCGTCGCCGTCGCCTTTTTCCTGCAGCACGAACTGGCGCCGGTCGCCGTCGATCGTGTAGTACAGCGCGCCCATGCTGGCGTAGCTCCAGGCGACGCGTCCGGTCACCGTCTCGAGCCGCTCCGACGCCGGCAGGCGCCACTCCAGCGCGCCGTAGACGACCAGCAGCGCGCTCCCCAGCAACAGGAAGAAATAGCCGCCGCGGCGGTCCTGGTACCACTTTCTCATGAGGCGTCGGTATGGTTGCGATGGACGCCATCATACATGGGTCCGATCCATTGGATGGACGGTTACTCCAACCCGTATGCTGTCCCCGACAACGCAGGCGTCACCGCTTAGGGGTCGTACCCCATGGGTACGACCCCGCATGGCCGTGCGGGGTCGCGGGCGCGGCCCGCAATTAATAAACATTTTCGTT
>JBDSKP010000371.1:0-5076 GCA_039916925.1 Duganella sp. | reverse complement strand
GGACGGCACAGGCGCACGCCCTTGTCCGTCACCACGAACGGGCGGTTGATCAGGATCGGATGCGCGACCATGGCGTCGAGCAGCGCGTCGTCCGACAGCGACGCCTCGGCCAATCCCAGCTCCACATACAAATCCCCCTTGTCGCGCATGGCCTGGCGCGCCGTCAGGCCGGCCTTGGCGATCATCGCCTTCAACGCCGCGCGCGACGGCGGATTCTTGACGTAGTCGATGATCTCCGGCTCGATGCCGGCGGCGCGGATCGCCTCCAGGGTTTTGCGCGAGGTCCCGCAAGCGGTGTTGTGATAAATCGTGACGGTCATATGCTGCCCTTGAGCGTAAATTCAAAGGCAGCATTATCGCTTAAACTTCGTGTGGAGACCGGCGGAGGTCCCGGTTGCCCGGGTGCGCGACTACATCGAGTCGCAACACAAACCCGATCCTGCCCGCATGGAACGCGCCCTCGATCCGAAGCTCGCCAAGCGCACATATTGGCGGGCGGCCGACGGTTCTGAATTCATCATGAACACCGACTTCGACACCATGGTCAAGGTGGCCAGGACCTACAACAAGGACGGCACGAAATTCCCGCCAAAGCCACGGGTCGACATCAAAATCCTCGATGTCGACCAGCGTGTGGCAACCGTCAAGCTGACCGCCGACGAGTGGATCGACTATATGCACCTGTATAAAAACCAGCGCAGCGAGTGGAAAATCGTGAACGTGCTTTGGCAGTACCACGACACCACACGCCAGGTATCGCTTAAAACTTCGCCGCCAAACTAACGCCGATGGCGCGCGGCATCAGCCGGTAGCCCTGCACGATCGAGGCCACCTGCGGATGCTGGATCACCTTGTCGTTGTCGAACGCGTTCTTGACGAACACGCTGACGTTGTAGCGGTCGAAGCCCATGCCCGCGCTGAAATCGGCCGTGTGATACGCCGGGCGATCGTAATCGGTCGAATCCGGATTGAGCGAGCCCTTGCTCGACCCGACCCACTGCACGCCGCCCATGACGAACGCGCTGCGCTCGCCCAGCGCGAAGTTGTAGCGCGCGTTGAGGGCCGCGTTATATTTCGGCACGCCCTGGATCTGCGCTCCCGACACCGCGCCCACCACGCCGTTCTGTATGCCCTGGTCGTTCGACAGCTCCGCCTTGACATAGCCGCCCGACGCGCTCAAGGTCAGGCCGGCGATCGGCTTGGCCTTGATGTCGAACTCGAAGCCCTTGCTGGTGGCGTCGCCCGCGTTGGCGTTGTAGGTGTACGCGCAGGTCGGCAGATACACGCCCTGCTGGATGTTCTTCCACTTGATGTAGAAGACGTCGGCGTTGACCGTCAGCCGGTTGTTGAGGAAGCGCGACTTGCTGCCCACCTCATAATTCCACAGGCTGTCCGCCGAGTAGTTCGGCGGCCCCTCGGTCAGGCCGTTCAACTCCAGGTCCGGGCCGCAGGTCGTCGGCGGCACGAAGATATTCGAGCCGCCAAGGCGGAAGCCCTTCGAGACGCTGGCGTACAGCGTGTTGCGCGGATCGACTTCCCACGTCAGCGCGTACTTCGGCGTGAACGCGTGCGACTTCAAACTGGCGCCGCTGTTGTTGCCGGCGCCGGCCAGGTAGTTGCCGTTGCGCTGTTCCAGGTTGGAGCTGGCGCGCAGGTAGCGCGCGCCCACCGTGGCGTGCAGCGCCGGCGCGAAGTAGTAATTGACCTCGCCGAACACCGACGACTGCTTCTCCATGTAGTGGAAGGCGCCGGCGAACGAATTATCGTTCGGGAAGGAGCCGGGACGCACATCGGGCAGCAGTTCCGGATCGTAGATATCGAAGCCGAACTGCTTGAAGGTGTCGGTCACGCCGAAGATCGGATCGTTCTCGGCGATGTTGGTGTGCTGGCGCGAGAAGTAGGTGCCGGCCAGCCAGGTCCACGGCGACACCGCCGCATCGTACGGACGCGAAGCGAGGCGGAACTCCTGCGACACCTGGCGCACCTGGTTATTCAGATACACGGCCGACGGCAACGCCGCGATCGCGTCGATCAATTCCGGCGGCGCCTTGCCGCCATCGTCGGTCGACGTCAGGAAGGTCGACAGCGAATAGCTGTTGTAGGCCGAGCCGTTTTGCGTGCGGTCGAACTTGCGCGAGAAGTAGCTGGTGGCCGATGTCAGATCGGCCGCGCCCAGGTCCCAGTTGACCGTCAGACTGGGCGTGAACAGTTTGTCGATGGACGGCTCGCGCACCTGCTTTTGCGCTTGGTAGTTCGGCAGCTCGATGTTGAAGGCGGAGATGTCCTTCGCATCGAGGCGCTGGTAATAGATCGACGGCGTGACCGTCAGCGCGCGGGTCGGCTTCCACTTCAGCGCCATGCGCAGTTCCTGGTCGCTGATCTTGTTGATGTCCTTGGCCAGCACGGCGCCCTCGCCGTCCACCTGGTTGATAAAGCCGCCCGTGTGCTGCGCCTGCACGCCGATGCGCAGCGCCAGTTCGTCGGCGATCAGCGGGATGTTGGCGACCACGTTGGCCGAGTAGCTCGGGCTGCCGTTCTTGGTATGCGAATACTCGGTGTAGGTGGTGAACTCGCGCTCCTTCAGATCCGGCTCGTTCGGCACGAACTTGATGGTGCCGCCCATCGAACTGGCGCCGTACAAGGTCACCTGCGGGCCGCGCAGCACCTCGACGCGGTCGATGTCGAAGAACCTCGGCTCGACGTTGCCCATCGTGTAGACGTTGCCCACGGTGACCGGCGTGTCGCCCAGGTAGACGCCGACCGTCGCCGCGCCGGCCGTCGAGCTGATGCCGCGAATCTCGATGTTGGACGTGCCCGGGCCGGCGCCGCCATTGCCGCTGGCGGCGGTGAACGAGATGTTAGGCACCACGCGCGTCAGGTCGGTGATGTCGCGGATGTGCTCCTCCTGCAGCTGCTTGCCGGTGACGGCCGAGATACTCATCGCCACCTTGGCCGGATCTTCCTTGCGCTTTTGCGCGGTGACGGTGACGACTTCGATTTCGTCGCTTGGCTTGAACTGCTGCTGTTGCTGCGCGCCCACCGGCGCGGCCAACGCGGCCAGCGCGGCGGCGACGGAACTGCACATTATTTTTCGGGTTATTTTCATGCGTGAGCTTCTCCAGTCGGCGGGGCCGCGCCCCAGAATGATGCATTTTTATATATTAACCATCTTGTTATTTTTAACAAGCAAGAAACCTGCCAAATTCGACAACGTTGGAATTCATCCACAAATTTAATTGACTTCCTCGCGCCAAAATGTAGGATGAAATCGGTTTCACAACCAACTATCCATCCAAAACCACAGAACGGAGACACAGTGGAAATTTTCACCCGGCCGCGTTTTCGCCGCGCCCGCGCCTCGGCACAATTCGCCCTCCTCGTACTGGTCGGCGGCGTCACTTCCGTCCACGCCCAGGGCGACGCTCCGAAAGTCGACCTCGCCACGCTGGCGCGCCAGGAGCAACTGCTGCAATTCGACAGCTTCGACAACGACGCCGCGCTCGCGCTCGGCCTGCAGGTGGTCGAACTGGCGCGCGCCAAAGGCAAGTCGGTCGGCGTCAACGTCACGCGCGACGGCACGATGCTGTTCTTCCACGGCATGCGCGGCACCACTGCCGACAACGCCGACTGGATACGGCGCAAGAGCAATCTGGTGAACCGTACGGGCCACAGTTCGTTCTACACGCATAACGAAGTCAAGAACAACGGCGGCAACATCGACGCCATGCCGGGACTGGACCCGCGCGAATACGCCGCGCAGGGCGGCTCGTTCCCGCTGGTGCTCAAGGGCGTCGGCCGCATCGGCACCATCACCGTCAGCGGCCTGCCCGGCGAAGAGGACCACGCGCTGGTGGTGGCCGCGCTGAAGGCCTATCTGAAGGTGGACGCGGGCTTGTAGCCGATCGTTCATCTATGGAATACCTTTGAGGTATCACGCGGATACTCAATCGGTGTTGGACGCGCGGAGGCATGCTGTCTAATCTGAAGTCACTCAGCAATAACAACGTGATAACAGAGAAAGAGACCAATAGCATGCGACACATCGACGTCCACAAACTATCCGACGACGCCACCTTCAACCGCTTCCACCGTGGCGTGTTGTTGTGGTGCGCGTTGATCATCATCTGCGACGGCTACGACCTGGCGGTGGCCGGCATCGCCCTGCCCTCGATCATGAAGGACATGGGCGTGACGGCGCAAAACGCCGGCTTCATGGTCAGCGCCGCGCTGTTCGGCATGATGTTCGGCGCCATCTTTCTCGGCACCATCGCCGACCGCATCGGCCGCCGCAAGGCCATCGCCGTCTGCATCGGCCTGTTCAGCGTGTTCACGGCGGCGGCCGGCCTCACCAGCGACCCGTACACGTTCAGCGCGATGCGCTTCCTCGCCGGCCTGGGCATCGGCGGCGTGATGCCCAACGTGGTGGCGCAGATGACCGAATACTCGCCCAGGAGGATCCGCGCGACCATGGTCACGTTGATGTTCAGCGGCTACGCGGTCGGCGGCATGTTGGCCGCCCTGCTGGGCAAGGGGCTGATCGAAAGCTACGGCTGGTCGTCGGTGTTCCTGGCGGCCGGATTGCCGGTGCTGCTGATCCCGTTCATCCTCAAAAGCCTGCCCGAATCGATGCCCTTCCTGATCCGCGAACAGCGCCTGGACGAACTCAAGGCCATCGTCGCGCGCATGGAGCCGGGCTACCGCGCCGACGCCGGCGACCGCTTCGCGCTGCCCGTGAAGGACCAGGCCGGCGGCGCGCCGATCGGCAAGCTGTTCCAGGAGGGGCGCGGCTTCAGCACGGTCATGTTCTGGGTGGCTTTCTTCATGTGCCTGTTCATGGTGTACGCGCTCAGCTCGTGGCTGACCAAGCTGATGGCCGGCGCCGGCTACAGCCTCGGCTCGGCGCTGACGTTCGTGCTGGTGCTCAATTTCGGCGCGGTGATCGGCGCGGTCGGCGGCGGCTGGCTGGCGGACCGCTTCCACATCAAATATGTGCTGATCGGCATGTACGCGCTGGCGGCGGTATCGATCACGCTGCTCGGCTACAAGGTGCCGACCGGCGCGCTGTTTGTGCTGGTG
>JBDSKP010000370.1:0-4360 GCA_039916925.1 Duganella sp. | reverse complement strand
CGTCTTCATCGACGAATTGCACACCATGGTGGGAGCCGGCAAGGCCGAGGGCGCGATGGACGCCGGCAACATGCTCAAGCCGGCGCTATCGCGGGGCGAGATGCAGGCCATTGGCGCAACCACCATTGATGAGTACCGCAAGCACATCGAGAAGGATGCCGCCCTGGAGCGCCGCTTCCAGAAGATCCTGGTCGACGAGCCGAGCGTGGAGGCGACCATCGCCATTTTGCGCGGTTTGCAAGACAAGTATGAGCTGCACCACAGGGTCGAGATCACCGATGCGGCCATCATCGCGGCAGCTGAACTGTCGCACCGCTACATCACCGACCGTTTCCTGCCCGACAAGGCGATCGACCTGATCGACGAGGCGGCCTCCAAGGTCAAGATCGAGATCGATTCCAAGCCCGAGGTCATGGATAAGCTGGAGCGACGCATCATCCAGCTCAAAATCGAGAAGGAAGCGGTCAAGAAGGAGAAGGACGACGCTTCGCGCCGGCGCCTGGACCTGATCGACAACGAGATCGCGCGCCTGGAACGCGAGTACAACGATTTCGAGGAAATCCTCAAGGCCGAAAAAGCGAATGTGCAGGGGACCACCCACATCAAGGAAGAGATCGAGCGTATACGCCACCAGATGGAGGAAGCGACCCGCGCCAGCAACTGGCAGAGAGTGTCGGAGCTCCAGTACGGCAAGCTGCCCGAACGCGAGGCGCAGCTCAAGCACGCCGAGGACGACGCGGCGCGCGAGGCGTCGGCGGCGGGCGCCAGGCCCAAGCTGCTGCGCACGCAGGTCGGCGCCGAGGAGATCGCCGAAGTGGTCTCGCGCGCGACCGGCATTCCCGTTTCGCGCATGATGCAGGGCGAACGCGACAAGCTGTTGCACATCGAGCAAAAGCTGCACGAGCGCGTGGTCGGTCAGGACGAGGCGATCGAAGCGGTGGCCGACGCCATCCGGCGTTCGCGCGCGGGCCTGTCGGATCCGAATCGCCCGTATGGCTCGTTCATGTTCCTGGGGCCCACCGGGGTGGGCAAGACCGAGTTGTGCAAGGCGCTGGCCGGCTTCTTGTTCGACACCGAAGACTCGATGATCCGCATCGACATGAGCGAATTCATGGAGAAGCATTCGGTGGCGCGGCTGATCGGCGCGCCGCCCGGATATGTCGGGTACGAGGAAGGCGGGCACCTGACCGAGCAGGTTCGGCGCAAGCCCTACAGCGTGATCCTGTTCGATGAAGTCGAAAAGGCGCACTCGGATGTGTTCAACGTATTGCTGCAGGTCCTGGATGACGGCCGCATGACGGACGGGCAGGGACGCACGGTGGACTTCAAGAACACGGTGATCGTGATGACCTCTAACCTGGGTTCCCACAAGATCCAGGCGATGGACAGCGACGATCCGGGTCTGGTCAAGCTGGCCGTGATGGCCGAGGTGCGCGCCCATTTCCGGCCCGAGTTCATCAACCGCATCGACGAACTCGTGGTGTTCCATGCGCTCGACGAGAAGAACATCGGGGCCATTGCCAAGATCCAGCTCAAGCACCTGGAACAGCGCTTGGCCAAGATGGAGATGACGCTCGATGTGTCGGCGCAGGCGCTGCAAAAGATCGCGGAGGCGGGCTACGATCCGGTGTATGGCGCACGGCCGCTCAAGCGCGCCATCCAGCAGCAGATCGAAAATCCGCTGTCCAAGCTGATCTTGTCGGGAAAATACGGCGCCTCCGATCGCATCGCTGTCCGCGTGACAGATGGGAACTTGACCTTCGGTTTGGCTGCCGATGAAGACCCTGATCGACAAGAGTGAACAACATGGCGTCGGCAAAGCCGTTGGGCATGGGGGGCTCGTACCGGGATGGCCCGGCGGTGTTGATGTTTGCCATCGCACTGCCCTTGCTCTGGTGGACCTCCGAGAGCGGTCGGACGACGTTCGCGCCAGAGCTGTTTGTGTTTTTTCACAGCGCGGTCGAAATGGCCGCCGTGGTCATTTCCATGATGATCTTCCTCACCGGATATCGCGCGGTGCTGTCAGCCCGCAGGAGCGCAGTCGTCCTGCTTGGCGTCGCCTTTCTCGGTGTCGGACTGCTGGATTTTCTTCACATCCTGAGCTACAGGGGAATGCCTGACGCGTTGAGCTTCAACGATCCGCAAAAGTCCATGTTTTTCTGGATCGCCGCACGGCTGCTTGGCGCCAGCGCTTTGCTGGCGTATGCGCTTCTGCCTTCCGCCGGTATGGTCGGCCCCATCCAGAAGCGGCTGGGGCTGACCCTGATGCTCGGTTTGGTTGGCGCAATCGCCTGCGTTGGCCTGTTGCAGCCACATCGCATCAGCCCGCTTTTTGTTGACGGACGCGGTCTCACAACGCTCAAAATCGGGCTGGAATGGTTCGTTGCGGCGTTGAACGCAGCCACGGTTGTCGCCTTGCTGTGGCGGCGCACGGCGCTCGCCGATGAACTTGTTCGCGACCTTGTTTTTGCGTGCGCACTACTTGCCATCTCGGCCATCTTCTTCACCGAGCTTGGCGTGATCGATACCGATAGCGCAAACGCGATAGGCCACGTGTATAAAGTCGTCGCCTATCTCTACCTGTTCAATGCGACCTGCGGCGAGGCCTTGCGCAGGCCGGTACAGCGGCTAGCGGTCCAGGCGCTGCGGGAAAGCACGATCCTCAGTGCGGCGCCAGACGCCGTGCTATGGGTCGATCAGCAGGGCATCATTCTCATGGCGAATGCCGCCGTTGTTCCGGTGACCGGCTTCAGTCCGGACGACCTGATCGGCAGCAATATAAGCATGCTGATGCCTGAACATCTACGGGGACGGCATGAAAACGCCTTTCAAAGCTATTTCCTCATGCCCCGCGTTCGTGCAATGGGTTTGTTTGACTTGAAGCTGATGCGCCGGAATGGCACGCTGGTGCCTGTGGATATATCCCTGGGCCATTATCGTGACGGCGAATCCGAGTATGCCATCGCGTACATCAGGGACTTGACTGAACGGATGGCGTACGAGGAATCGCTGCGCCACCAGGCCACCCACGACGAACTGACCGGGCTGCCGAACCGGTGGTTGTTCCACTTTCAACTCGAGCAAGCCATTGCACGGGCTGCGCGCTCCGGACAAAGCGTGGTTGTCATGTTCCTGGACCTGGACCATTTCAAGGCCGTCAACGATAGCCTGGGTCATCCGGCCGGCGACGAGTTGCTTGCTCAGGTCGGCGTGAGGATTCGGCAAGTTCTGCGCGAAACCGATGTGCTGGCGCGGCTGGGCGGCGATGAATTTGCGCTGTGCCTGAGTGACCTGACCGACCCGCAGGAGGCGCTGCACGTGGCGACCAACATCCTTGCGCGCTTTCATTCGGCATTTCGGCTGGCAGGCCAGGATGTATATTCCGGTGTCAGCCTGGGCGTGGCGTTCTATCCGGGCGACGCCGCAGATTGCGACACCTTGCTGCGCTATGCGGACATGGCGATGTACCAGGCGAAACGGGCCGGCCGCGGCACTTACGCTTGCTACTCTACCGAGATGGATGCCCAGGCTCATCAGGAAATGCTGATTCACACGCGCCTGCAGGATGCGATGAAGTCCGATACGCTCGAACTGCACTACCAACCGCAGGTTAATGTCAAAACCGGCGCCACGGTCGGCGTTGAGGCGCTCTTGCGCTGGCATGACGAGGTGCTCGGCCAGGTCGCCCCGGAGTGTTTCATTGCGGTGGCAGAGGCGACGGGATTGATACTGCCGCTGTCGGCGTGGGTGCTGACCACGGCATGCGCGCAGATCGCCGAATGGGCGCGTGCGGGAACGCCAATGCGCGTCTCGGTTAATTTTTCTGCGCAGCAGTTTCGCCTTGGCGATCTTGCCGCACAGGTTCAAGCCGCGCTCGCGCGCGCCAATGCGCAGCCCCATTTGCTATGCGTGGAAATTACCGAGTCGGTGGCGATGGACCATCCTGCATTGGCGAGCACCCAGTTGTCCCACCTACGGGCCTTGGGTTGTAGTATTTCCCTGGACGATTTCGGCACCGGCCACTCTTCGCTGGCCTATCTCAAGCAGTTGCCCATTACCGAGCTAAAGATCGACCGCAGCTTCATGGTCGGCATCCCGCATGATACGCATGACATCGCTATCGCCCGCGCCATCATCACGCTGGCCCACAGTCTTGGCATGACGCTGGTGGCCGAAGGTGTAGAAACATCCGAGCAACTTTCCTTTTTAAAGGAGCACGGTTGCCAACATTATCAGGGATGGCTGTTTGCGCCAGCCATGCCGGCCGCTGCCCTCGCGGCTGGTGTCGCATGGGGGCACACTGAGGCGCAACCAGCTAGCCTGCTATCAGAGGTGAGGTTTTGATCTGGATCAACGACTT
>JBDSKP010000369.1:0-4100 GCA_039916925.1 Duganella sp. | reverse complement strand
GTTCAATCTGAGCCAGGATCAAACTCTTCAGTTTAATCTCTGTTACTTTGACACTTTCGTGTCACCCTTATTGCTAAGGGGTCGCTCACTCAAAATACTGACAGGCCACTATTTTCATAGCGCCTATCTCATTACTTCTTGTGAACATTTGATATTTTAAGTTTCACGCGACCCGAAGGCTGCGTGTGCACTTTCATCAAACGTCCACACTTATCGACTGTTAATTTTTAAAGAACTTGTTCGGTACTGCTTACTGAGGAAGCGTTGTGTTCATCAGCGAAGAGGCAAGATTATGAACTGTTTCGTTTATCTCGTCAACTCTATTTTTCCCAGCTTCACTCCGCATTTGTGTGCGTCGTTCTGCGAGGGGGCGAACTATAGCAAAGCATGCGTGGGCTGACAAGGTCTATTTGTTCGTAATGATGGCCGAAAGTGATTGCACGCCCAGGCGCGCCACCGATCGCAGCGTCTCGTAATCGGCGCCATCCCTCGCGAGTATCGACATGCCATGCTGAACGCTGGCAAAGTAAGTCCCCAGGCTTTGCGGATCGCTCGCCGCCGGCAGCTCGCCCTCTTCGAGCGCCCTGGCAAAACGCTGCCGCAGGCGATTCGCGCTATCGCAACGGCGTATGCGCAAGTCGTCGGCCACCGCGCTTTCCCCCTGCGGCCCCGGCCCCGCACCCAGCACGATCATGCAGCCTTGCGGCTGGCCCTCGGTACTATATGCGCGCGCGGTCGCTTCGAGAAAGGCGCTTATCGCCGCCACGATCCCGGGCTCGCGCTCCGGCGACTCCCAGATATCGCAGCCTTGCTCGACCGTATAGAGCGATACCGCCTCATGGAACAATCCTTCTTTACTGCCGAACGCCGCATACAGGCTGGGCGACGCGATCCCCATCGCGTCGATCAAATCGGTCATCGAGGTGTTCTCATAGCCCTTGGCCCAAAACACCCTCATCGCCCGGCGCAGCAAGCCGGGGCATCGGCGCCGCCATCGCCGCCCGTCTCGCCCAGGAAGGCGCCGATGTGGCCTTCACCTACGCCAGCGACGCCGGCGGCGCAGCGACCACGCTCGCCACCATTGAAGGACATGGCCGTAAAGGACTGGTCATCCGTGCGAACAACAAGTCGGCGGCCGAAGTTGAAGCGGCGGTGGCGCAAACCATCGCCGCCTTCGGCCGCATCGACATCCTGGTCAACAACGCCGGCATCTATCGCGCGGGGACCATCGATACGCTGACGCTCGACTATTTCGACGACACGATGGCCGTCAACCTGCGCGCAGCGTTCGTGGCATCGAAGGCCGCCGCCGCCGGCATGGCATCCGGCGGCCGTATCATTTCGATCGGCAGCAACCTGGCGGTTCGGGCGCCCGGTCAGGGGATGAGCATCTACACGGCCAGCAAAGCCGCCCTCACCGGACTGTCGCAAGGCATGGCGCGCGACCTCGGCCCGCGCGGCATCACCGTCAACGTCGTCCATCCCGGCTCCACCGACACGGACATGAATCCGGCCGACGGACCGCACGCGGACTCGCAGCGCAATCTAATGGCAACCGGTGGCACCGCATACGCAGCCCCGTCCGAGGTGGCCGGCGTGGTCGCCTTCCTGGCGTCGCCCCAGGCGCAGTCGGTCACCGGCGCCGCGTGGACAATCGATAACGGCGCCAACGCATGATGAAAGGCCGGCGATGGCGGGCGGGGTAGAATAAGCACTTCCCCGATCACAAAGCAGGCCATGTTCATTCTCCCAACCATCCCTTCCACCAATAACGATGCGCTGAGTGCCTTGCTGGACCAAGCCATCAACAACAAGACCAAACCGCTGGGAAGTCTGGGAGTGCTGGAGTCGCTGGCCAAACAAATCGGTCTGATACAAAACAGCCGCGAGGTCGCGCTGGCGCAGCCGGCCATCCTGGTCTTCGCCGCCGATCACGGTATCGTCGCCGAGGGCGTCTCCGCCTATCCGCAGGACGTGACGTGGCAGATGGTAGAGAACTTCCTGGCGCGCGGCGCGGCCATCAACGTCTTCGCGACGCAGAACAACTGCGAACTGCGCGTCATCGACGCAGGCGTCAGTCACGACTTCGGCCCGCGCGAAGGCCTGATCGACCGCAAGCTGGCCAACGGCACCCACAACTTCGCGCAGGAACCCGCGATGACCCACCCCACCTGCGAGGCGGCGCTGGCCGCCGGCATGGTGCTGGCCGCGGAACTCGATGGCAATGTGGTCGGCTTCGGCGAAATGGGCATCGGTAACACCACCGCCGCCGCCGCGCTGATGCACAAGCTGACCGGCATCCCGGTCGCGCAATGCGTGGGCGCCGGCACCGGCCTCTCCGCCGATGGCATCCTGCACAAGCAGCGCGTGATCGAAGCCGCCGTCGACCGGCATGCCAACGCCATCGAACCGATCGACGTGCTCGCCACCTTCGGCGGTCTGGAAATCGCCATGATGGCGGGCGCCATGTTGAAGGCGGCCGAACTGCGCAAGGTGCTGCTGATCGACGGCTTCATCGTCACCAGCGCACTGCTGGTCGCCGCCCGCCTGCAGCCGGCGGTCCTCGACTACTGCGTCTTCGCCCACTGCTCGGACGAAAACGGCCACCAACAAATGCTGGCGGCGCTGGGCGCCAAACCACTGCTCAATCTCGGCCTGCGCCTGGGCGAAGGCACCGGCTGCGCGCTGGCCCTGCCGCTGCTGCAGGCGGCGGTCAACTTCCTGAACCAGATGGCCACGTTCGAATCGGCCCAGGTCAGCGAGAAGTCCGAGTAAGGGGCGGGGTCAGTGCACCAGCTCCGACTGTTCTTCACCGCGCTGCAGTTCTTCACGCGCCTGCCGATCCCGCGCTGGGTGGGCTTCGATCCCGCATGGCTCAATCAGGCATCGCGCTATTTTCCACTGGTCGGTGTGGTGGTCGCGCTGATCACCGGCGCGGTCTATGTCGTTGCCTTCAAGTTCTTCCCTCCCATGATCGCAGTCATCCTGTCGGTCGCCGCCGGCATTTACGCCACCGGCGCCTTCCATGAAGACGGGTTTGCCGACATGTGCGACGGTTTCGGCGGCGGCATGACCCAGGAGCGCGTGCTGGAGATCATGAAGGATTCGCGCATCGGTGCTTACGGCGCGATCGGCACGTTCTGCCTGCTGCTGCTGAAATGCGCGACATTGACGCAGCTGCCGCCATTCGGGGTGCTGGCGGCGCTGCTGTTCGCGCATCCGATGTCGCGGCTGATGGCGGTCTCGCTGATCTGGCGGCTGGACTACGCGCGCGCGGAAGGCAAGGCCAAGCCGCTGGCACAAAGGATGCGCAACATGGAATTCGCCATCGCGGCCCTCACGGCCCTGCTGCCGGCGCTGGCACTGATCTATCTGCAATGGCTGTCATGGACGATGCTGGTCAGCGGTTGCGCCGTGGCGCTGGTGGCGACCATCTGGCTGGCCCGGAAGTTCGTGCGCCGCATCGGCGGCTACACCGGCGATTGCCTGGGCGCCGTCCAACAGGTGACCGAAATGATCTTCTACCTGTGCGTGCTCGCCGGCCTGCACACCAGCGCGCAGTTTTTCTGACCCATGCGGCTGATACTGGTACGTCATCCCCAACCGCTGGTCGCCGCGGGCATCTGCTATGGCAGCACCGATCTGGAAGTCGCGCCCGAGCAGCTGGAGCGCGCCCTCGCCGCACTGGCGCCGCAACTTCCGGCAAGTGTGCCCGTGTATGCGAGCCCGCTGTCACGCTGCGCCGGCCTTGCCGCCCGCCTGTCCGATAGGCCGATATTCGACGCCCGCCTGGTGGAAATGGACTTCGGCAGTTGGGAGATGCGCGCCTGGGATGACATTCCCCGCGCCGACATCGACACCTGGGCCGCCGACCTGCCCAACTACCGGCCTGGCGGCGCCGAGAACGTGCTGGAAATGGCGAAGCGTATCGCCGCCTTCCACGCAGACCTCCAGCGCCAGCTGGGCGACAACGGCGAAGCGATCATCGTTTGCCATGCCGGCGCCATGCGCCTGCTGTCCGCCTGTCACGCCGGCCTGCCGCCGCTGGAGATGGCGCTGCAAGCCGCCCGCGCGCCACACCATATCGCCTACGGCTCCGC
>JBDSKP010000368.1:0-4686 GCA_039916925.1 Duganella sp. | reverse complement strand
AGGCTCGATCCGACCAATCCGTCGACGATGTTCTACGGTTCGCGCATGGCCGGCCTGTGGAAGAGCACGAACTCGGGCCAGACCTGGGCGCAGGTCACGGGCCTGTCTTCCTACACGACGACCAACGACATGGTGGGCGTCGAGCATCTCATCTTCGACAATGGAAGCGTGGGCGGCGGCCAGACGACCTGGAACATGTGGGCCGCGGTCGCCCCCGACTACGCCAACGCGGCGGGCTTGAGCTCGACCTTCTACCGGTCCAGCGACGGCGGCTACTCGTGGACGCCGGCGGCGGTGCCGGCCGCGGTCGCCGGCTACTACATCCCGCATTACGTGCGCGCCGCCGATGGCGCCTACTACGTGGTGTTCAACAAGACCTCGGGCCCGGGCGGCGACGGTCCCGGCTACCTCTACAAGTATAGCGGTCTTGGCGGCGTCTGGACCCTGCTGAGCACCACCACCACGGGCGGCTACGGCGGCGTGTCCGTCTTCGGCTCAGGTGCGACCACGCGCATCGCGCTGGCGGTGACCAATACCTGGGGCGGTACCGCCGATAAGAAGATAGTGCAGTTGTCCGACGACGCAGGCGGCACCTGGCGTGAAATCGAGGCCGGGATGGCCCATACGCCGGCCAATGAAGCGTTCTGGGGGTGGAATGATGACATCGAGATCGATCCGAACGACCGCGACCACATCTTGCACGTCAGCGGCAGTGGCGCCTTCGAGACGATCAACGCCTCGTCGGCGACACCGAGCTGGACCATGAAGGTGGCCAACCTCGAGGAGACCGCCACACTGTCCGTCACCACCCCGCCAGCCGGCGCGACGTACAAGCTCATCAACAGCGCCGGCGACATCGGCACCTGGGTCCAGACCGACCTCGCGACGAAGCCGACCAAAGGCCCGAGCACCGACTGGTCCGTTGGCAATTCGGCCGACATGAGCTGGGCCGATCCGCAATACATCGCCAGTGTCGGCACCTTGAACCAGCAAAATATCGGCTTCGGAGCCTGGTCGGGCGACGGCGGCGCCACGTGGGCAAACTTCGCCACCCTGCCTGCAGGCGGCGCAACCCCTTATGGCGAAGTGGCCAGCATCGCTGTCACCGCGCGCAACAAGGCGATCTGGGCGCCGACCAATACGGTGCCGTCCTACACCACCAACAACGGCGCCAACTGGACGGCGACGAATCTCCCCGCGCTGGCGCCGCAAGCCTGGCAGCGCGCCTACCGGCTCGCGGCGGACCGCAAGAACCCGAACAAGGTCTATGCCTACGATTCGGGCGGTGTATTTTGGGGAACGCCAGGCAGGGTCTATGTGTCGACCGATGGCGGCCATACCTTCACGCTGAGCCAGGGTTCGGTGTCGGCGGGGCTGCGCGCCAATGGGTGGAAAGTGACCTCGATGGCAGTCAATCCGAACGTCGAGGGCGACGTCTGGCTGGCCGACGGTAACGCCGTGTACCACTCGGTCGACTCGGGCGCCACTTGGACCAAGCTCAACAACTTCGCGTCGGCCTGGGGCGGCAGGGATCCCGCCTTGTCGTACCCCGACCTGCAGGGCGCCAGCTTCGTGGCCTTGGGCAAGGCCGCCGCTGGCGCGCCGTACTCGGCCGCCGTCTACGTGGTGGGCACGATCAATGGCCAGTGGGGCGTGTGGGCTTCCGACAATGCAGGCAGCACGTGGATCCGCTTTAACGACGACGCCCACCAGTTCGGCGGCATCGCCGTGATGGCGGCCGACTGGAACACCTACGGCCGGATCTACGTCACCGGCGTGGGCCGGGGCTTGCTGTATTCAAACTGATCAAACACGCATCGAGGTAAGTCGGTGACCGCCGCGGCGCCGCAAGGATGCCGCGGCGGTCCTTTGTAAATGGAAATACAGTTGGAGACACGATCATGCCCTTCGGTTTTTTGTATGCGCAGGTCCGGCTGTTTTCATTTTCTCGGAAATGCTTTCCAAGCATTCACGTAAAATGAAGACGACGAAAGTACACCGGATCGCGTTGTTATTTAACGCAAACAATAAGTTCGATTACGAAGTCATCGAAGGCATCGCAGCCTATCTGGGAAGAACGCGCGCCGCCCTGGATTTCTTCCTGGAGGAAGATTTCCCACTGCGCCTGTCAGGCATCGAGCAGTGGCAGGGCGACGGCATCATCGCCAATTTTGACGATCCGGCCGTGGCGGAAGCGTTGTCGCGCTGCAGCGTACCGGTGGTGGCGGTCGGCGGTTCCTATGCCGACCCGGCCGATTACCCGGCCGGCGTGCCCTACGTGGCGACCGACAATTTCAAACTGGTTGAACTGGCACGCCAGCATCTGATCGATGTCGGCCTGCAGCGTTTCGCCATGTTCAGCGTTCCCGCCACCGGGGAAAACCGCTGGGCGCGGGAGCGCGAGAACGCCTTCCGCAGCCTGATGCGGGGCGCGCAGCAGGAGCCGGAAATCTTCCGCGGCTGCGCAACCAGCGCCTATTCGTGGGACGAGGCGGTCCAAGCCCAGATCGACTGGTTGCGCAGCCTGCCCAAACCGGTCGGCATCGTCGCCGTGACGGGCGCGCGCGGGCGCCAGTTACTGCAGGCTTGTAGCATCGCCGGCATCGAAGTGCCGGCACAGGTGGCGATCATCGGCATTGACAACGATCCGCCGGTGGGCAGGCTGAGCCGCATACCGCTCAGTTCCGTGATCCAGGGCACGCAGGAGATGGGACGCGTGGCCGCCCATCTGCTCGTGCAGCTGCTGCGCGGGGTGCCCCTGCCGGACACGCGCACCGTGGTGCCGCCGGCCGGCATCAACGTGCTCGCGTCCAGCCAGCACCAACTGGTCAGGCATCCTCACCTGATGCGGGCGCGCCACTTCATCCGCCAGTATGCCTGTCAGGGCATCAAGACCGAGCAGGTGGCCGATCATGTGGGGGTATCGCGCTCCTGGCTCGAAGCCTACTTCCGCCAGGAGCTCGGATGCAGCGTGCACGACATGATCCTGAGCGTCAAACTCAACGCCGCCAAGGCCGGCCTGGAAAGCACTGATCGCAGCATCGGGGACGTGGCCTTGTTCAGCGGCTTCACGTCCCTCGAGTACTTGCATGTGGTGTTCAAGCGCGAACTTGGCTGTACGCCGCGCGCCTACCGCCAACGCGTGCTCGACGAGCGCACAAAGATGGCCGGGGTCCAGCTCAAGATCCCCGGCGCGACGACATAGGCGCCACGGCGGACGCGGCATTCTCGCCCCGGGCGAGGCCCTAACGCGCCGCCGGAACACTTACGCCAAGTTCAGTCTGCACGACCGGCTTCATCGTGCCGTCCGGATTGTATTGCAGATGCTCGACGGTAACAGCACGCCGGCCGGCCGAGCCTTTGATATCGCCGATGTCCAATCGTCTTCTTGGCAATCCGATTATGTGTCCATGCAAAGTTCTTGAGAATGTGAAACTCACCAATTCCCACACTCAAAATCAGCAAGAGTGACGGAGGTGATCGCATTTTTATGTTCGATTCCGAAGCGCCGCGCGTCATGATCATCGCTGGCCGCGCGTATAATCAAATTACGATTTCACAACCGTTGCCGGAGCCCAAGATGCGTATACCTGCCCCACGCAGTCTGTTGCCAGTCCTATCCCTCTTGGTCGCCGCGCTGTCCGCGCCGGGCCCGGTGGCGGCGGCCAAACCCTACGACTATGCCGTGGTCGGCAATCCGGCCAACGTGGTCCTGCCGGCGCCGCGCCTGCCCGCACTGGTGCTGATGGGAGGCGGTCCCGACGTGGACGACGCCTTCAAGTGGATGATCAAGAAGGCCGGCGGCGGGAATTTCGTTATCATCCGCTCGCGCGGCACCGACGCCTATAATCCCTACGTGTACGCGATGGGCGGCGTTAGTTCGGTCGAAACCATCGTCATCCCCAGCCGCGAAGCCGCCAGCGATCCGTTCGTGATCGCGCGCATACAGGGGGCGGAGGCGCTGTTCATCGCGGGCGGCGACCAGAGCGACTACGTGAAATTCTGGAAAGGCACGCCGGTGGAGACGGCGATCGAAGCCCTGGCCAGCAAGAACATCCCCATCGGCGGCACCAGCGCCGGAATGTCGGTGATGAGCAAATTCGCGTTCTCGGCTTTGAACGGCTCGATCACCTCGGCGGCGGCGCTGGCCAACCCGTACGACAAGGCGATGACGCTGGAGCGCGATTTCCTGACGCTGCCGGATATGGGCGGCCTGATCGTTGATCCACACCTGGACACCCGCGACCACATGGGACGCCTGATCACCTTCATGGCGCGTATCGTCAACGATGGCTGGGCCGGCAGCGTGCACGGACTGGGCGTTGACGTCGAGACCGCGCTGCTGGTCGAAGGCGGCAATGCCACGCGCGTGGGTGACGGGTCGGTGTATTTCCTGCGCAGCGTGGGCCTGCCCGAAGTCTGCAAGGCAAAAACACCGCTCACCTACCGCAACATCATCACGCAACGGCTGTCCGGCGACGCCAGCTTCGACATACGCAACTGGGCCAGCTACCAGGGCGGCACCGTCAACTACAGCATCTCCGCCATCAACGGCGTGCTGACTTCCACCCAGCCAGGCGGATCGGTCTACTAAGACCAAGCGGGCGTGGGTCCGCATAATCGCCATCTCGTCGGCATCGAGCGCGCCTGGCTTGAGCGGAATGTGATCCGGAATGCCGACCTTGC
>JBDSKP010000367.1:0-4155 GCA_039916925.1 Duganella sp. | reverse complement strand
GAACGGGGTCAGACCCCTCCGTTCCGGGTTGGCTTACGCCGCGTCGGCCTTGTCGCCCTTGTCCGCTTTGTCGACGGACTTCAGTTTGACGACGCTGTCGCCCTTGTCGGCGGCCAGCGGCGGCAAGGTGCGCACGCCCAGCGATTCGCGGACCTTGTTTTCGATTTCCCACGCCAGCGCCGGACGCTCCTGCAGGAAGACGCGGGCGTTGTCCTTGCCCTGGCCGACGCGCTCGCCGTTGTAGCTGTACCACGAACCGGACTTCTCGACGATCTTCGCTTCCACGCCCAGGTCGAGGATCTCGCCCTCGCGCGAGGTGCCGGCGCCGTACAGGATGTCGAAGTGCGCTTCCTTGAACGGCGGCGCGATCTTGTTCTTGACGACCTTGACCTTGGTTTCATTACCGATGACCTCGTCACCGGACTTGATCGAGCCGGTGCGGCGGATGTCCAGGCGCACGGACGCGTAGAACTTCAGCGCGTTGCCGCCGGTGGTGGTCTCCGGGCTGCCGAACATGACGCCGATCTTCATGCGGATCTGGTTGATGAAGATGACCAGGGTGTTGGTGCGGTTGATCGAACCGGTCAGCTTGCGCAGCGCTTGCGACATCAGGCGCGCCTGCAGGCCCGGCAGCGAATCGCCCATGTCGCCCTCGATCTCGGCGCGGGGCGTCAGCGCGGCGACGGAGTCGATGACGACCAGGTCGACCGAGCCCGAACGCACCAGCGCGTCGCAGATTTCCAGCGCTTGCTCGCCGGTATCCGGCTGCGAGATCAGCAGTTCGTGCAGGTTGACGCCCAGTTTTTGGGCATAGCCGACGTCCAGCGCGTGTTCGGCGTCGATGAACGCGCAGGTGCCGCCCAGTTTTTGCATTTCCGCGATGGTTTGCAGGGTCAGCGTGGTTTTACCGGACGACTCCGGACCGTAGATTTCCACCACGCGGCCGCGCGGCAGGCCGCCGACGCCGAGCGCGATGTCCAGACCCAGCGAGCCGGTCGAGACCACCTGCACGTCCTCGATCGGGGCGTTGGCGTCCATGCGCATGACGGAGCCTTTGCCGAATTGCTTTTCGATCTGGGCCAGCGCGGCGGCCAGCGCCTTGGCTTTTTCAGATGCGGGTAGTACAGCTTTTTTGTCGTCCATAATGTGCTTTCAGCCAGTGGGGGGTGGGACAATGCGTCGGTTCAGGCGGTACTGTATAAAAAAACAGTGATCAATGCAAGTGGATTTGTAGCGAATCGGCGAAATCGTACAAAAACTCGCCACCTTGCGGGAAATGAAACACAATACAAGCTTCTGCAGCCGGAGTGCCCCCCATGCGTATTTTACTTGCCGAAGACGACAGCGTGCTGGCCGACGGGCTGACGCGTTCGCTGCGCCAGTCCGGCTATGCCATCGATTGCGTGCGCAACGGCCAGGAGGCCGACACCGCCCTGTCGACCCAGGAGTTCGACCTGCTGATCCTCGACCTGGGCCTGCCCAAGCTGTCCGGGCTGGAGGTGCTGCGGCGCCTGCGCGCGCGCGCGTCGCTGCTGCCGGTGCTCATTTTGACGGCGGCCGATTCGATCGAGCAGCGCGTCAACGGACTCGACCTGGGCGCCGACGACTACATGGCCAAGCCGTTCGCGCTCTCCGAGCTCGAGGCGCGGGTGCGCGCGCTGACCCGCCGCGGCGCCGGCGGCGGCGCCGCCATCGTCAAGCACGGGCCGCTGTCGTACGACCAGGTCGGCCGCAGCGCCTATATCAACGACCAGATGCTGGACCTGTCGGCGCGCGAGCTGGGCCTGCTGGAGATCCTGCTGGCGCGCACCGGCCGCCTGGTGTCGAAGGAACAACTGGTCGACCACTTGTGCGAATGGGGCGAGGAAGTGAGCAACAACGCCATCGAGGTGTATGTGCACCGGCTGCGCAAGAAGATCGAGCTGGGCGGCGTGCGCATCGCCACCGTGCGCGGCCTGGGCTACTGCCTGGAGAAATATTCCGAGGCGGCCCGCGCCAGCGCCGACGTCGGCGACGCCGCCAAGTGAGACAGCTGGCCCGGCGGCTGCGGCGCGGGCGGGCCGGCGCGCGCCTCGACGCCGACGCCGACGCGCCCGAATACCAGCCGCCGGCCGTCGAGGCCGACGAAGGCGTGCAGAACTCGCTGTTCGGCGAGATCCTCGACTGGATGCTGGCGCCGCTGCTGCTGCTGTGGCCGATGAGCATCGCCATCACCTACCTGGTCGCCAAGTCGATCGCCAACCAGCCGTTCGACCACGCGCTCGAGGACAGCGTGACGGTGCTGGCGCAGCAGGTGCGCTCGCTCGACGGCAAGATCATCAAGAGCCTGTCCGTCTCGGCGCGCGACATCCTGCGCGCCGACGATGTCGACAACGTGTACTTCCAGATCCACGGCCCGCACGGCGAGCACGTCGACGGCGACCGCGACCTGCCGCCGCCGGCGGCCGACGAGGAGGAGAAATTCCGCGCCGGCAGCGTGCGCTTCCGCAACGACAACATGCACGGCACGCCGGTGCGCGTGGCCTATTCGTATGTGCGGCTGGAGCGGGTCGGCGACGCCGAGCCGCAGCTGGCGCTGGTGCAGGTGGCCGAGACGTTGGAAAAACGCGCCCAGTTGGCCAACGAGATCATCAAGGGCGTGATCCTGCCGCAGTTCATCATCCTGCCGATCGTGCTGGCGCTGGTGTGGTTCGCGCTGGCGCGCGGGCTGTCGCCGCTGGCCCAGCTGCAGGAGCGCATCCGCACGCGCGGCTCGGACGACCTGAGCCCGATCGCCTCGAGCGACGTGCCGGAGGAGATCACGCCGCTGGTGCGCTCGCTCAACGAGATGCTGGCGCGGCTGTCGCTGTCGATCGAGATGCAAAAGCGCTTCATCGCCGACGCCGCGCACCAGATGCGCACGCCGCTGGCGGGCATGCGCATGCAGTCCGAGCTGGCGCTGCGCCAGACCGACAGCGGCGAGATCCACCGTTCGCTGGAGCAACTGGCCAAGAGCTCGCAGGCGGCCACGCGGCTGGTCAACCAGCTGCTGGCGCTGGCGCGCGCCGAGAACCAGCCGCAGACCGGCACCGCGATGCGGCCGCTGGAGCTGTCCGAGCTGGCGCGCGGCGTCGTGCAGGACTGGGTGCAGGCGTCGTTCGCGCACCGCATCGACCTCGGTTTCGAGGCGCCGCCGGCGCCGGTGCAGATCGTCGGCGACCCGACCATGCTGCGCGAGCTGCTGTCCAACCTGATCGACAACGCGCTGCGCTACACGCCGGCCGGCGGCAGCGTCACGGTGCGGGTGCGCGGCAACCACGGCGAGCACGGCTACCTGGAGGTCGAGGACACCGGGCCGGGCATCCCGCCCGCCGAGCGCGAGCGGGTGTTCGAGCGCTTCTACCGCATCCTCGGCCACACCGCCGACGGCAGCGGACTGGGCCTGGCGATCGTGCGCGAGATCGCCCAGCAGCACGACGCCGAGGTCGACATCTTCAGCAATCCCCGCTCGCTGCAAGCGAAGCTGCCGGGCTGCCTGTTCCGGGTCGGCTTCCCGCTGCCGCCGGCGCCACCGACCGACGAAGAGGAACCGCCACATTATGGATAACGATATCGATACGGCCCCCCCGACGGCCGCGCCACCACCCGCATCGGCTCCATTATCGCGCCGGCAGCACTGGCGCCAGACCCGCCGCATGACCGGCTGGCTGCTGCTGCTATGGCTGCTCACCGGCTTCTGCGTCGCCTTCTTCGCCCGCGAGCTGACCGGCCTGAGCGTGTTCGGCTGGCCGCTATCGTTCTACCTGGCGGCGCAGGGCGCCTCGCTGGTGTACCTGGCCATCCTCGGGTTCTACGCCTGGCGCATGCGCCGCCTCGACCTGGCGGCCTCGTCGGCAAACTCATCGCGCAAGCCGTCGTCCACGCAAAAGGAGCCGCGCCCTTGAAAGAGCATCGCTCGTTCTTCCGCCGCCTGAGCCGCTACTACCTGCTGTTCACGGCCGGCTTCATCGGCTTTCTGATCTCGCTGGCGGTGCTGGAACAGGAAGGCATGCCGCGCGTGTGGATCGGCTACCTGTTCATGTTCGCCACCATCGCGCTGTACGCGGCCATCGGCGTCATCAGCCGCACCTCCAACGTGGCCGAATACTATGTGGCGGGGCGGCGCGTGCCGGCCTT
>JBDSKP010000366.1:0-4515 GCA_039916925.1 Duganella sp. | reverse complement strand
AAAAAGCCGCTGAACCTTTCGGATCAGCGGCTTATCGAATTCTTGGTGGTGATAGGTGGACTTGAACCACCGACCCCAGCATTATGAATGCTGTGCTCTAACCAACTGAGCTATATCACCTGCAACGCCCAGCATTATCGGGGTTGGGCTTTGGACTGTCAAGGGTGGCCCAAATATTTTTCCAAAAAAGTGCATGCATGCGCATGGTGGTCGCTAAAACGTTGGCATATTGGTATCCTGATGTCCGGGCTATCAGCATATAACCAAACGGAGATGGTATGACCACCAATATTTTTGTGAATTTGCCTGTGCGGGACTTGCCGAAATCGGTGCAGTTCTTTACCCACCTGGGCTATTCCTTCAACCAGCATTACACGGACGAGGGCGCCACGTGCATGATCGTGGCAGAGAACATCTTCGTCATGCTGCTGACCGAGGAACGCTTCAAGACCTTCACGCCCAAGCCGGTGAGCGACGCGCACGCGTCGACCGAGGTGCTGGTGTGCCTGCAGGTGGAGTCGCGCGATGCGGTGACGGCGCTGGTCAACAAGGCGATCGAGGCCGGCGGCGGCACCTACAAGGAGCCGCAGGACCATGGCTTCATGTACGGCCACGGTTTCCAGGACCTCGACGGCCATCTGTGGGAAATCATTTATATGGATTCGGCGCCGCCGACCACCTGAGCTCAAGGGCGCTTAGCCCAGCTTTTCGGCGATTTGCGCCAGCATCGCGCCGGCCGGGTCGGGCGCCAGGCAGTCCAGCGCCACGCGCTCCGGCATGGAGCGCAGCCACGTCAACTGGCGCTTGGCCAGCTGGCGCGTGGCGATGATGCCCGTCTCGCGCATGGTCGCGTAGTCGATGGTCCCGTCCAGATATTCCCACGCCTGCCGGTAGCCGACGCAGCGCATAGAAGGCAGCCCCGGATGCAGGTCGCCGCGCCGGCGCAGCACCTCCACCTCGGTGATCAGATTGCCGTCCTCGGAGTCCTCCAGCATGATGTCGAAGCGCCGCGCGATGCGCTGGTGTAGCACCGCGCGGTCCGACGGCTCCAGCGCGAACGACAGCAGCTCGAACGGCAGCTCGGTTTTCTCCCGCAGCGCCAGCAGCTCCGACATCGGCTTGCCGCTCAACGCGCAGATCTCCAGCGCGCGCTGGATGCGCTGGGCGTCGTTGGGCGCCAGCCTGGCCGCCGTTTCCGCATCGAGCGCCGCCAGCCTGGCGTGCATCGCCGGCCAGCCGACGCGCGCCGCTTCCTCTTCCAGCTCCGCGCGCAGCGCCGGGTCGGCGCCAGGCAGGTCGTCGAGTCCATCGGCCAAGCCTTTGAAGTACAACATGGTGCCGCCGACCAGCAACGGCAGGTTGCCGCGCGCGACGATCTCGTCGACCAGTCGCAGCGTATCGGCGCGGAACTGCGCCACCGAATACGAATCGAGCGGGTCGAGGATGTCGATCAGGTGGTGCGGCGCGGCGGCGCGTTCCTCGCGCGTGGGCTTGGCGGTGCCGATATCCATGCCGCGATACACCAGCGCCGAATCGACGGAGATGATCTCGGACGGGATGCGCTGCGCGATCGCCAGCGCCGCCGCCGTCTTGCCGGACGCCGTCGGCCCCATGATGGCGACCGCCAGCGGTTTTGAAACGGTTGCGTTCATGTTATTGGCCGCGCAGGAATAGCTTGTCGAGCGCGCCGATTTCCACCTGCACCCAGGTCGGGCGGCCGTGGTTGCACTGGTCGGCGCGCTCGGTCGTTTCCATCTGGCGCAGCAGGGCGTTCATTTCCTGGGTCGACAGGATGCGGTTGGCGCGCACCGCCGTGTGGCAGGCCAGGGTGCCCAGTAGTTCGTTCTGCCGTTCGATCAGCACGCGCGAGCCGCCGAATTCGCGCACGTCGCGCAGCACGTCGCGCGCCAGGGTCTGGGCGTCGGCGTTCTTCAGCAGCACCGGCACGGAGCGCACCGCCAGGGTGGTCGGCGACAGCGCGGCGATGTCGAAGCCCAGCGCCTGCAAGGTCTCGCGGTGCTCCTGCGCGGTGCCCACTTCCACCGCGTCGGCGTAGAAGGTGACGGGGATCAGCAGTGGCTGCACCTGCATCTCCTCGCCGGCGACGCGGCTCTCCAGCGCGTTCTTCAACTGTTCGTACAGGATGCGTTCGTGGGCGGCGTGCATGTCGACCAGCACCAGGCCCTTGGTGTTCTGCGCCAGGATGTAGATGCCGTGCAGCTGCGCCAGCGCGAAGCCGAGCGGGAACTCCTCCTGCGCCATCGCGGCGGCCGACACCGTGAACGGGCTGGTTTGCGGCAGCGCCATGTCCGATTCTGCGCGATAGCCGTCGATGCGGCCGGCGCCGCCGAACAGCGCGCCGTACTTCTCGGTGCTCTGGGCGACGCCGCCCTCGCCGGCGCCAAAGCGCGGCGCGCCGTAGCCACCGCCCACACCGCCGCCAGCGTCGCCGTTGCGCGTCCCGAACGGCGACGGCGAGAACGTCGGCGAGTAATCAGGGGCCAGCAACGGGCCGAACGAGGTCTGCTCGCCGCGCCAGGTGGCGCTGCCCAGGCTTTCGGCCGCCGGCAGCGGCGACGGCACGCTGCCGTGCGAGGTGGCCGACGTCGCCGCCAGCGCGCGCTGCACCGCGTGGAACACGAATTGGTGCACGGCGCGGCTGTCGAGGAAGCGCACCTCGATCTTGGACGGGTGGACGTTGACGTCGACCAGCGCCGGATCGAGTTCGAGCGCCAGCACATAGCATGGGAAGCGGTCGCCGTGCAGCACGTCTTGGTAGGCGGCTTTGACCGCGTGCACCAGCACCTTGTCGCGCACGAAGCGGCCGTTCACGTAGAAGAACTGGCCGTCGGCGCGCGCCTTGGAGGCGGTCGGCAGGCCGGCGTAGCCGTGCAGGCGCAGCGCGCCGGCCCTTTCGTCGATCGGCAGGCGCGCCTCGGCGAAGCCGTCGCCGAGGATGTGGGCGCTGCGCTTAGCCATTTCACTGACATTCCAGTGGTCGATGGTGCGGCCGTTGTGGCTCAGCGAGAACGACACGTCCGGCCGCGCCAGCGCGATGCGGCGCACGACTTCGGCGCAGTGGCCGAATTCGGTCTGCTCCGATTTGAGGAATTTGCGCCGCGCCGGCGTGTTGAAGTACAGGTCCTGCACGTCGATCGTGGTGCCCAGGGCGCCGGACGATGGCGCCACGGTGCCGTTGTGCGAGCCGACGATTTCCCACGCGTGCGCGGCGTCGGCGGTGCGCGAGGTCAGCGTGACGGCGGCCACCGAGGCGATCGACGCCAGCGCCTCGCCGCGAAAACCCAGCGTGCCGACGTTTTCGAGGTCGTTCAGGGAGGCGATCTTCGAGGTCGCGTGGCGGGCCAGCGCCAGCGGCATCTGCTCGGGCGGTATGCCGCGGCCGTTGTCGGTGATGGCGATGCGTTTGACGCCGCCTTCCTCCAGCCGCACGGTGATCTGCGTGGCGCCCGCGTCAAGCGCGTTCTCCAGCAGCTCCTTGACCACGGCGGATGGCCGTTCGACCACCTCGCCGGCGGCGATCTGCGAAATCAGCTGGTCGGGCAGGGCCTGGATCGGACGGGGGGAGCGGGGGGAGGTGTCGGGCGCGTTCATCCGGTGGATTATAGCGCGGGGCGCTCGCGCACCGGTATCGGCGCGTTGCACAGCTCCACGTAGTTGGGCGAGAACTTGTTCCATGGCCCGCCGCGGTTGCGCTGCGCCTCGACGACTTCCTTGTAAATCGGCGCCTCGCTGCGCATCACTTCCAGGTGGCTGCGCTCGGCCTCCGGCACGTCGGCCGCCAGGCGCACCGATTTGATCGGCGTTTTGGACTCGCTCGCACCATAGAAGCCCATCTCCTGGCCGCCGCGCGGCTGCGTCGCCAGCAGCGCCATGCCGGAGACCACCCGCCCCACCGCCGTGATGTTGCGGTCCAGATGGCGCGGCGCGTGGCCGTTGACCGCGTACAGCTCGGCGCCATTGCCGCTGTCGGTGGCCATGTCGCGGCCGACGCCGACCGTGGCGTAGCAGTGCGCCAGCCAGGTGGTCCTGGTCTTCGGGTCGCGTCCCACCGGGAAGCCGTTGGAGTGGCCGATTTGTGGCGCGTAGCCGTCGAAGTCCATCTGGCGCACAAAATGCTTGTCGTTGGCCATGGGGACGGTGAATTCGCCCACCACCTTGGCCTTGGCCGTGCCGAGCGGCTTGGGATTCTTTTCGGCGTCCGGGTCGCCCCACTGCGCCACATAGTTGTCCTGCGAGCGCAGCACCGCCAGACCGTCGAAGTACCTTTCCCGGACCAGGGTCTTGAGGTTGGCGATGTTCTCGGGCGCGAAGTCCGGCGCCAGTTCGATCACCACGCGGCCGCCCGGCAATTCCATGTACAGGGTGTTGTTCGGGTCCAGCGGGCGCCAGTCGGCGGGTTTGGATTGTTTGACCAGTTCGCCGGCGCTCGGCTTGACCGGCAGATCGGCGGCGGAGGCCGTCGCGGCGAGCGCGGCCAGCGGCAGGGCGTAAGTA
>JBDSKP010000365.1:0-4017 GCA_039916925.1 Duganella sp. | reverse complement strand
GGCGCGATCGCCGGGATATTCTCAAAGCCGTAGACCCGGGCGATTTCCTCGATCAGGTCTTCCTCGATCTCGATGTCGAAGCGGTAGCTCGGCGCAGTGACCGAAAACACGCCGTTTTCCAGCGTGAACGGCAGCGCCAGACGGGTGAAGATGTCGCCGACCAGCTTGTCGTCGAGGGCCACGCCGATGACCTTTTGCGCGCGTGCGGTGCGCATCTTGACCGGTGCGCGTTGCGGAATGTTGACGATCTGGTCGTCGACCGGGCCGACCTTGGTCGCCGGCGTGCCGCAGATCTCGATCAGCAGCGAGGTGATGCGCTCGATGTGCTCGACCGTGGTCGCGTAGTCGACACCGCGCTCGAAGCGGTGCGCCGCGTCGGTCGAGAAGTTGTACTTGCGGGCGCGGCCCTGGATGGCGTTCGGCCACCAGAACGCCGCTTCCAGGTAGATCGATTCGGTCTCGAGCGACACGGCCGTGGCGTCGCCGCCCATGATGCCGGCCAGCGATTCGATTTCCTTGTCGTCGGCGATGACGCCGACCCATTCGTCGATGTTGACGGTGTTACCGTTCAACAGCTTGAGCGTTTCGCCGGCTTTGCCCCAGCGCACGGTCAGGCCGCCGTGGATCTTGGCCAGGTCGAACACATGGGTCGGACGGCCCAGCTCCAGCATGACGTAGTTGGAGATGTCCACCAGCGCCGACACCGAACGCTGGCCGCTGCGCTCGAGGCGCTGCTTCATCCAGTCCGGCGTGGCGGCCTTGGCGTTCAGGTTGCGGATCACGCGGCCGGAGAAGCGGCCGCACAGGTCCGGCGCGGCGATCGTCACCGGCAGCACCTCGTCGCTGTTGACGGCGACCTGGCGGAATTGCGGCGCGTGCAGCGCCACGCCGGTCAGCGCGGAGACTTCGCGCGCGACGCCCAGCACCGACAGGCAGTCCGCCTTGTTCGGCGTCAGCTTGATGGTGAACTTGAGGTCGTTCAACGCGTAATAGTCGCGGAAGTTCTTGCCGACCGGCGCGTCGTCCGGCAGTTCCAGCAGGCCGCCGCCCTCTTCCGACAATTTCAGTTCCTTGGCCGAGCACAGCATGCCCTGCGACTCGACGCCGCGCAGCTGGCCGACCTTGATCTCGAACGGCTTGCCGTCGGCGCCGGGCGGCAGCACCGCGCCGGCCATCGCGCACACGACCTTCAGGCCCGGGCGCACGTTCGGCGCGCCGCAGACGATGTTGAGCAAGGTGCCGGTGCCGACATCGACCTGGCAGACGTTGAGGCGGTCCGCGTTCGGATGCTTGGCCATTTCGCGTACCAGACCGACGACGACGTTGGAGAACGGCGGCGCGACAGGTTCGACTTCTTCCACTTCCAGGCCGGACATCGTCAGCAGATGGGCCAGTTCGTCCGAAGTCATCTTCGGATCGACCATGGTACGGAGCCAGTTTTCGGAGAATTGCATAATCAAGCCTTCAAAGAGTGTGCCGCGGGAGCGCATGCCTTGCTGATGGCGCGCTCGACCGCCGATATTGTTCTTAGTTGAACTGCTTCAGGAAGCGCAGGTCGCCCTCGTAGAACAGGCGCAGGTCGCTGACGCCGTAGCGCAGCATCGTCAGGCGCTCGAGGCCGGAGCCGAACGCGAAGCCGATGTATTTTTCGGGGTCCAGGCCGAAATTGCGCACCACCGTCGGATGCACCTGGCCCGAGCCGGAAATTTCCAGCCAGCGGCCCTTCAGCGGCCCGGAGCCGAAGGCGATATCGATCTCGGCCGACGGTTCGGTGAACGGGAAATACGACGGACGGAAACGCACCTGTAAATCGTCGGTCTCGAAGAAGGCCTTGACGAAGTTCAGGTACACGCCCTTGAGGTCGGCGAAGCTGATGTCCTCGGCGATCCACAGGCCTTCGACCTGGTGGAACATCGGCGAGTGCGTGGCGTCGCTGTCGACGCGGTAGGTGCGGCCCGGCGCGATGACCTTGATCGGCGGCGTGTGGCTGCGCGCGTAGCGCACCTGCATCGGGCTAGTATGCGTGCGTAGCAGCAGAGGCTTGCCCTGCGCATCCTTGCCATCGATGTAAAAGGTGTCTTGCATCGAACGCGCCGGATGGTTTTCCGGGCTGTTCAACGCGGTGAAGTTGGTCCAGTCGTTTTCGATCTCGGGGCCGTCGGCCACGTCGAAACCGATCGAGCGGAAGATTTCCTCGACCCGCTCCCAGGTGCGCATGACCGGATGCAGGCCGCCGCCGGCGCGTCCGCGGCCAGGCAGCGAGACATCGATGGCCTCGGCGTTCAAACGGGTTTGCATCTGGGCGTCGGCCAGCGCGTCGCGCCGGGCCGTCAACGCCGCCTCGATTTGTCCCTTGGCGGCGTTGATCAACGCGCCCCGCGCCTTGCGCGCTTCAGGGTCGAGCTGGCCCAACCCCTTCATCAATTCGGTGATCTGGCCGGTCTTGCCCAGGTATTTGGCTTTGGCGTTTTCCAGCGCGGCGGCGTCATCTTGCGCGACCGTGAAATCCTGCACTGCTGAGGCGACGAGTTGTTCCAGGGAGTCCATGCGTTTTTCTTATCCTCAATCAAAAACGGGGCACAGGTCTAGACCTTTGCCCCGTTCCCAACCACCGGCCCGGTGACGGGCCAGCGATCAACAATCAATGCTTACGCAGCGATTTTTGCTTTCACAGCGTTGACAATCGCGGCGAAGGCCGGCTTGTCCATCACTGCCATATCGGCCAGAACCTTACGGTCCAGTTCGATCGAAGCTTTTTTCAGACCGTTCATGAACACGCTGTACGTCACGCCATGCTCACGGGAAGCGGCGTTGATACGGGCGATCCACAGGCGGCGGAAGACGCGCTTCTTGTTACGACGGTCGCGGTAGGCGTATTGGCCAGCGCGCATGACTGCTTGCTTGGCAACACGGTAAACCTTGCTGCGACGACCACGGTAACCTTTGGCCAGGTTTAAGACTTTTTTATGACGGGCACGAGCTGTAACCCCACGTTTTACTCTAGGCATAGTAACTCCTTAAATTGAGTGTGAGATTAAGCGGATGGCATCATGCGCAGGACGGATTTCACGTCAGCCGCATCGACATTCGTGATACCGCGCAATTGGCGCTTCGACTTGGTGGTCTTTTTGGTCAGAATGTGGCGCTTGAAAGCGTGACCACTCTTGACGGTACCACCCGGACGCACGCGAAAACGTTTCTTCGCGGAGCTTTTGGTTTTCATTTTTGGCATAGCAATCTACCCTTAGGGTAGCTCCATATCAAACAGGATTGCAGGTGGTGACACGACGTCACACTTAGATGCCTGCTTTCACTTGTTTTTGCAGCGGATGCGAGTCCACTACATTTACAACAGCCGGCAATTATAGACTACTTGCGGCGATTCCGCACCAAATAAAAAGGGCGCCTCGATGGCGCCCTTCCTTAACCCGCGGACCAGAGGGGTCGTACCCCGTGCGGAGCACGACCCCGGCGACGGATCGCCGTGCGGGTCTGGGTGTTACTTTTTCTTCTTAGGAGACAGCACCATGATCATCTGGCGACCTTCCATCTTCGGGAACTGCTCGACCTGGCCGTAAGGCTCCAGATCGGCTTTCAAACGTTCCAGCATGCGGAAGCCAATATCCTGGTGCGCCATCTCACGACCGCGGAAACGCAGCGTGATCTTGGTTTTGTCGCCTTCATCAAGAAACTTGATGAGGTTACGCAGCTTGATATTGTAGTCACCGTCATCGGTACCCGGACGGAATTTGACTTCCTTCACGGCGATGATTTTCTGTTTCAATTTAGCTTCGTGAGCCTTTTTCTGCTCCGAATACTTGAATTTGCCGTAGTCCATCAAACGGCAAACCGGCGGTACCGCCGTTGGCGCGATCTCGACCAGGTCGACGTTGGCCTCTTCCGCCAGGCGGAAGGCTTCGGCCAAAGTGACGATACCGAGCGGCTCGTTCTCGACCCCACTTAAACGCATTTCAGGGGCAGTGATTTCGCCGTTGATGCGATGCGACTTGTCAGTAG
>JBDSKP010000364.1:0-2044 GCA_039916925.1 Duganella sp. | reverse complement strand
CTCGCGCTCGACACGCACCACGTCGTTCGGCGTGGCGCCGTCTTCCCAGACCGTGGCGCGGTACTTGCCCGGCCCCAGGAAGCGCAGCGGCACGCGCTTGACGGCGCCGCCATCCTGGTCGGCCAGCATGGCGCCGACATACCAGGCTTTTCCCTGGCGCCGCGCCAGCACGATGTCCACTCCCGGCTGGCCGGACAGGAACAGGGTCTGGTCCCAGGCCGTCGGCACGCGCTTGATGAAATCGAAGCCGGCGGCGTCGCGATAGGCATCCGGATCGTCCGACACCATCTGCAGCGGGCTGTCGTAGACCACGTACATGGCCAGCGCCTGGCCGCGCGTCGTTTGCGTCAGGGGCAACTCCGCGCGCACCCCGAAGCTGGCCGGCGTGCCGTTGCGGAAGCCACCCGGCGTGTAGTCCATCGGGCCGGCGAGCATGCGGGTGTACGGCAGCATCAGGTTGTGCTTCGGCGTGATCCGATCGGTCATCTTGTTCCATTCAGCGCCCAGGACGCCTTCCTGGGTGATGAAATTCGGATACGTACGCTGCAGTCCGGCCGGCACGTAGGCGCCGTGCAGGTCGAGCAGCAAGTGGCGCTTGGCCGTCGCTTGCGCGGCGCGCTGGTAGAAATCGACCACGTCCTGGTCGTCGCGGTTCATGAAATCGACCTTGACACCCTTGATGCCCCAGCGCGCGTAGGTATCGAGCACCTCGTCGATGCGCGGCGCCAGATGGTCCCAGTGCACCCACAGTATCAGGCCCACGCCCTTGCCGGCCGCGTAGCGCACCAGTTCCTGCATGTCGATGCCGTCGGCGGCGCGCGTGATGTCGGTGTCCGGATGCGCATCGCAGCACCCCGGCGGCCCCGATGCCCAGCCGGCGTCGATCAGGTAATACGGCAAGCCCGCGGCACCGGCGAAATCGATGAAGCGCTTGTAGTTGTCCATGCTCGCCTTCATGCCGGCCAGCGGGCCCGACCACCAGTCCCACGCCGCCTTGCCCGGCTTGACCCAGCTGAAGTCGCCTTCCGGCGCGGGATTCAGGTTGCCGATCAGGTTGGAGGCGATCAGGTCGCCGGTGCGGTTGCCCATCATGACCACGCGCCAGGCCGTGGACAACCCCGCCTTGGACACGAATGCCGGCGCCGGCCGCTTGGGCGGCGCCGACAGGCGGATCCGCAACGCGCCGCCCTCGGGCAGCAGTGCCGCACCGGCGTAGCCTGCGAGATGGGCCTGGGTGATGGCGTACGCGGTCTTCCCGGAAGGCGTGGCGCACACCACCGGCACGTCGTACGCGGTGTCGGCGCGCAGCTGCGACACCTTGATGCGCGCGAACGGTTCCTCATGCGAGCCTTGCGCCGGCGTGACCAGGCATTCGGGGTCGCCGGCCGGGGTGAACGCGGTGCGTTCGCCGCGCAGGCGCAAGGGCGCGTCGCCGTCGATGCGGTAACGGAACGCCACCCCGTCGTCATAGGCACGCACATCGATCGACAGACGGCGCCCTTCCGGCCCGCGCTCGCGGAAAGTCAGGGTGGCGCCGCGATAATGGTCGCGCGCCCGGTCGGCCTTGGTGGCGACCAGCGCGATGACCTGGTCGACCTTGGTGTCCTGGCGGCGTTCCAGTGTCAGCGGACCGAAGGCGGGAACGCCATCGAGCTCGAGGCCCAGCGGCGACGGCGCGATCACGCTCTCGCCCTGGCGCGCCACCGAGAACCGGCTGGCGTCGCGTTCGATCGTGATAGACGAGCGGCCATCCGGCGACTTGACGACCAGCGCGCCAGAAGACGCCGCCATAGCCGTCGAACCGGCCGTGCCATACAGCGCGAAGGCGGCGGCGGCCGCGATCATCGGGGAAGATAGCTTCAAAAAAAACTCCAAATTCAAGTTGAAATACCGTGCGCGACGGATGTCGCGCGTTGCTTTGCGTATCGCCATTTTCTAAGCTGGCGCCATCTGTCCACGCTCTCTGAGCACGCGGTCGCGATAGGCGCGCGGCGTGCAGCCAAGTTCGCGCTTGAACACCCGATGCATGTTATGGATGGAGGTC
>JBDSKP010000363.1:0-13085 GCA_039916925.1 Duganella sp. | reverse complement strand
CCAGATGTCGCGCCACGCCTTGGCGCTGCCGGAGCCGAAATTCATCGCGCTCTTGTCGGCCTGCGGCAGCGCGTCCGGGTCCAACCCTGCGTTGATGATCGACTTCTTCAGATAGTTACCGTGCACGCCGGTGAACAGGTTCGAATACACGATGTCGGCGGCGGCCGATTCAACGATGGCGTCGCGGTAGTCGTCGCTGACGTTCGATTCCTTGGTGGCCAGCCAGCGCGATCCGATGTACGCGAAGTCGGCGCCCATTGCCTGCGCGGCCAGGATGGCGTCGCCGGTGGCGATGGCACCGGACAGGGCGATCGGGCCTTTGAAGAATTTACGTACCTCCCCCACCAGCGCGAATGGCGACAACGTGCCGGCATGGCCACCGGCGCCGCTGGCGACCAGGATCAGGCCATCGACGCCCGCTTCCAGCGCTTTTTCGGCGTGGCGGATCGATACGATGTCGTGCATGACGATGCCGCCGTAGCTGTGGATCGCGTCCAGCATCTCTTTCGGCGGCGCGCGCAGCGACGAGATGATGATCGGGATCTGGTGCTTGACGCAGACTTCCACGTCGTGCGCGAGGCGGTCGTTCGATTGGTGGACGATCTGGTTGACGGCGATCGGGCCGACGCGCTTGTCCGGGTTGGCGATCTGGTAGTCGGCCAGTTCTTTTTGCAGGTCGGTCAACCAGACGTCGAGCATTTCCGCCGGGCGGGCGTTCAGCGCCGGGAACGAGCCGACGATGCCGGCCTTGCACTGCGCCGCCACGAGCGCGGGGCCGCTGGCGATGAACATCGGGGAGGCGATTACGGGGAGTGAAAGATTTTGCAACGCTGCAGGCAGGGCCATGGCGAACTCGCTGACGTAAGTTGATCGGAGTGTGGGGTCTCGGGGATTATAGACCGAAAATAGTACGATCGTGCCGAAAATAGGTGGGGGACTCTAGAAGTTTTCCGAGGCCGGTGGCGGATTACGGGCTGGTTAGGATCGAAAGTTCGCCGGGGATTCACGTAGGGCGGATTAGCGCAGCGTAATCCGCCAAGCTCCGCCAACGCATCAAGCGTTAAGTAAGTACTCACCCTCGATACGGGCCGCCAAGCTTCGCACGAGTTGGCTGGCCGCCCACGCGCCCAGCGCCTCCGGCGTCTGCTTCAGGAAACGCGCGTTGGCGATCTCGAACACCGGCATGGCCACCAGCAGCGCCGGCACATCGGCCAGCGCGATGCGCTGCCGCTCAAGCAGCAAGAACTTCAGCAGCACCTTGATCGCGTTCTGCGCGTTGCGCACCGGGTCGGCCTCCAGATACGCCAACCGCGACCTGGCCCGCGCCAGCGCGCCCGCCACATCGTCGAACGGCCTGCCGTGCCCCGGAATCACCAGCCGCACATCCAGTCCCGCGATCACATCGAGCGTGGCCCGCTCCTCGGCGAACCCGGATGCGCCATCGAGCTCCGGGAAGATCACGCCGAAACCGTTCTCCCACAGCGCGTCGGCCGACACCAGCACGCGCTCGCGCGGACAATAAAAAATCAGCGAATGCGGATCGTGCCCCGGCGCGCCCAGCGCCTGCCATTCCATGCCGGCCAAGGTCAGCACGTCGCCGGGGGCGATGGTGGCGTCGAAGGTGAATCGCTCGCAGCGCTGGCCGGTGGCCTTGAAACTGAGCGCGTCGACGTCCCAGTTCGCCACCTTGTCCCCCTCGGCGACCGGAATGGCGACCCGGCTGCCGTAGTGGGCCTGCAACGTGGCGTTGCCGCCGCAATGGTCGGAATGCAGATGGGTGTTGATCACCAGATCAAGTTGCCGGTCTTGCAACGCGTGGCGCACCAGCGCCAGCGTTTGCGCCGCGTGGGTCAGATAACCGGTGTCGATCAGGGCCGTGTCGTCGCGCCCCAACAACAGCACGTTGTTGGAGGACAGCCAGCCCCGCTCGAACACCCGGATAGCGGCCGGCAGCGCCTTCATGCGAGGAAATCGTCGTCGAAACGGACGGTTTGCTCGCGCTCGCGGATCTCGACCCAGACGGCCCGCTTGTAGTCGTCGTCCGCCTTGGACCAGTCGACGATTTCGTCGATCGTGCGCAGGCACCCCATGCAGTAACGGCGCTCGGCGTCCATTTTGCACAGGCTGACGCAGGGCGACGGCACCGGTGTGGCGAACTCGGGAGCTTGGGGAACGGCTAAGTTAGTTGTATCACTCATGGCCACATTATGAACCGAACGCGCTTGACTTGGGGACTGCGAAGCCTATACTACCATCCATGTAGATGGTAACCGGATGGAGATGTATGGCTAAGCAAGAATTAAAACTGAAGACCGCCGAGTCGGAAAAGATCACGATCAACCTTGGTCCGATCGACCTGGGGCAGATCGATTTGCTGGTGCAGGAGGGGTTTTATTCCAACCGCACCGACTTGATCCGCACGGCGATCCGCAATCAGTTAAACGAGCACGCCGATGTGGTGAAACAAACGGTGGCGCGCAAAAGCCTCGTGCTCGGAATGCAACACTACACCCGCTCCGATCTTGAAGCGGTGCGGGCGGCCGGCCAACGGCTGCAGATACAAGTGCTTGGTTTGGCCAGCATTGCCAGCGACGTTTCGGTCGAACTGGCGCTGGCGACCATCGATTCGATTTTTGTACTAGGTTCGCTCCACGCCAGCGCGGTGATCAAAACCGCTTTAGCCCAACGAATCCATTAAAGGACAGCTATGAAACTACCATTTATGTCGAGCATGCGCAGCGCCGCGCAAAAGCTCATTAACAAGGGCGCCACGGCGGCCGTGCAAAAAGCCATGGAGAGCATGGTCCAGCTGCAGCAAAAACAGCAGCAGCAACGTGCCGCCGGACCGCAGCCGGCGCCGGCGTCGGCATCGCAACCAGCATCGCAACCCCCTATGCGTGACATTAACCCGGCGCCGGAATATGTGGCGCCGCGCTCCGCTCCGGATGCGGCGCAACCGCGCGCCGAGGCCGAGGCCCCGCGGCAGGACAGCGCGCCGGCCAGCGCCCCCAATCCGGCCACGAATCCGACCGAATATGCACAGGACATGCTGAACCGCATGGGCATCAAGATCGATCTGCAAGCCAATCTGCCAGGTAATTTCGGCATCGACCTCGGTTCGATGATGAAGCCAACGCCGGCCGCGCCGCTGCCGGAGGGCGCGAAGTTCATCAGCGGCAGCTACACCAACCATGCCGGCACCCGCAATTACAAGTTGTATGTGCCGTCCACGTACACGGGCCAGGCCATGCCGCTGCTGGTGATGCTGCATGGCTGCACGCAGAACCCCGACGATTTCGCCGCCGGCACGCAGATGAACCAGGTGGCCGAGGAGATGGGCTGCTTCGTCGCCTATCCGGAGCAGACGGCCGGCGCCAACCACTCGAAGTGCTGGAACTGGTTCAACGCCATCGACCAGCAGCACGGCCAGGGCGAGCCGTCGATCATCGCCGGCATCGCGCAGCAGATCATCGACGAGTATCCGGTCAACGAGCGCCAGGTGTATGTGGCCGGGCTGTCGGCCGGCGGCGCGATGGCGGTCATCGTCGGCACGCTGTATCCCGAGCTGTTCGCGGCGGTGGGCGTGCATTCGGGGCTGCCGTTCGCGTCGGCGCAGGATCTGCCGTCGGCGCTGAGCGCCATGAAGCGCGGCGCCAGCACCTCGCGCAAGGCGGGCGACGGGTCGCAACCGATCATCGTGTTCCACGGCGATAACGACACCACGGTCAACCCGCGCAACGGCGAGCAGGTGATCGAGCAGCGCCTGCACAGCCACAAGGGCGCGCCGTCGATCCAGTCGGGCAGCGTGCCGAATGGCCACCGCTATACGCAGACGACGCACACCAAGCCCGACGGCACGCCGCTGGGCGAGCATTGGGTGGTGCACGGCGCGGGTCACGCGTGGTCCGGCGGCAGCTCGCACGGCACGTACACCGACGCCAAAGGCCCGGACGCCAGCCGCGAGATGCTGCGCTTCTTCCGCAACGTCAGCTAGGCCTGCGCCCGGAATGATATCTGGACCACGTCGGGCGGATTAGCGCGCAGCGCGTAATCGGCCATGCACGAGCCATCAGCGGCTCAAAGATGGCCGATTACGGCGTTCCGCCTAATCCGCCCTACGTGATTCCGGGTTTAGTTGGGGCCCCAAGCCGCATCAAGTCGGGTTCAGGTCCCGGGCCCCATCGGATCCGGCGCGGGATGGGCGGCGATGTGCTGCTTCAAGCATTGCGGGCACCAGCAACTGGCGTCCGGCGCCGACGGCACCGGCACCGACGCCGGCAAATACGTGCACCAACACGGCTGCGCGGCCGTGCCGGCATCGGCATCCGCCATCGCGCACGAAAATTGGGCACCACAACGCGAGCAAGTACTCATATGGCGGCAAGTTGGCTGGTCATGCGGTCCAGCGTATCGGATGATCTCGGAAAATACAACCGGATAGCCCTATAATGCGTAACTGATCTCGGCGATCGCGGCCCGAGGCTGTAAAATTGCACAAAATTTTTAACCGGACTCGCCATGACCCAACTGACTAACCTTAACTTAGGCATGAATGACGACTTGACCGCGGTGTCCCCGCAGATCAAGGCGCAGATCCTGGCTGAGGCCCTGCCCTACATCCGTAATTTCCATGGCAAGACCATCGTCATCAAATACGGTGGCAACGCGATGACCGACGAGCGCCTGAAACACGGCTTCGCCCGTGATGTCATTTTGCTCAAACTGGTGGGTATGAATCCGGTCGTGGTGCACGGCGGCGGTCCGCAAATCGACAACGCGCTGAAAAAAATCGGCAAGCAGGGCACCTTCGTGCAGGGCATGCGCATCACCGACGAGGAAACCATGGAAGTGGTGGAGTGGGTCCTCGGCGGCGAAGTCCAGCAGGACATCGTGATGCTGATTAATCACTACGGCGGCCAGGCCGTCGGCCTGACCGGCAAGGACGGTGGCCTGATCCGCGCCAAGAAGATGGCGATGCCGGACAAGGAAAATCCGGGCCAGTTCCTCGACATCGGCTTCGTCGGCGAGATCGATGCCATCAACCCCGCCGTGGTCAAGGCGCTGCAGGACGACGCCTTCATCCCCATCATTTCGCCGATCGGTTTCGGCCAGGATGGCCAGGCATACAACATCAACGCCGACGTCGTCGCCGGCAAAATCGCGGAAATCCTCAAGGCCGAAAAGCTGATCATGATGACCAACATCGCCGGCGTTCAGGACAAGCAGGGCAACCTGGTGACCGACCTGTCGGCGCGCGAGATCGACGAGATGTTCGCCGACGGGACGATTTCGGGCGGCATGCTGCCTAAAATTTCATCAGCGCTGGACGCGGCCAAGTCCGGCGTCAACACGGTCCACATCATCGACGGGCGAATTGAACACTCTTTATTGCTCGAAGTGTTGACCGAACAGGCTTTTGGAACTATGATCCGGTCTCACTGAAAAAACGGCGATGCACTTTTAGCCGCGTTTTTGAGTGCATCGTCATACCAGTACGCCCTTTTAGCTCAGTGGTAGAGCACTCCCTTGGTAAGGGAGAGGCCACGTGTTCAATCCACGTAAAGGGCACCATCTGTTCTTCTCGTAGCACCCTCCCCCGCAACACCTCCCGACTTGTAATTCAATAAATACGCTCGACCGTCATGCCGCGTTGGCGCAGCAGTTCCGGCACGCTCCCCTTGCCGATCAAATGCAGCACGCCGATCGCCGCCACGCTGTTGTTTTCACGCGCCATCAGCTTGGCCATGCCGTCGGCCAGCGCCGGATTGCGTCCGTCCAGCAGCACCTTTTGCACGAAGCGGCCGGAGAAACTGTCGTCCTGCTCCGCCTTGGCGGCCAGCGCGTCGAGCGCCTTGATGTCGGCGTTGCGCCAGGCCTCGGCGATCTCGCGCGCCTGGTAAGCCTGCTCCTTGTCCTCGATGCCGGCGATGGTCTCCTGCAGGAACAGCAGCTGCTCGGCCGCCGGCAGGTTGCCGAAGAGGCCCATTTGCCCCTCGGGCGATTCCAGCTCGACGACCTTCTGCCCCCGCTCGTGCGCCTGCCTGGCCAGGTGCGCGTCGACCGCCTGCTCGGCGTCATAACCCTGGCTGGCGAATTCGCTCACCGTCAGCACGCTGGCCAGCAGCCATGGCTTCATCGCCGCCACGGTCTGCGGTTCGATCTTGTACTGCTTGAGCAGGCGGTCGAGCCGCCGCCGCCATTCGGGCGACAAGGCCGACGCCGCCGCGCCGGGGCCCACCAGCCCGAACTTGCGCACCGCCAGCGCCAGTTTTTGCGGATCGCCCAACGGATCGATTTCCAGCGCCAGCACCGGCGCCTGCCGCAACACGCCGGCCACGCGCGGCTCGAGCGGATAGAAATCCTTCGAGCCGACGTGGATGGTGCCGAACAGGTATAGCGCATGTTCGCCGCTGCGCACCTTGAACAGCGCGCCGCGGTTGGGCGCCCCCTCCTGGCCCGCCGCCTGGTCCGCCGCCCGGGCCGGGCCGAGGGCAAAGCAGAACAAACTACAGAACATCACTATAATCTGGCGTCGCATGGCTTCCTTTGTTGAATGGTCTCCCGTGAATATTACTCGTAACTCACCAGTGTGGTTGTTCGATCTCGACAATACGCTGCACAACGCCTCCCACGCCATCTTCCCCGCGATCATGGCGAACATGAACGTCTACATCGCCAGGGTGCTGGGCGACGGCGTCACGCCGGCGGGTGAAGACGCCGTCAACGCCGCGCGCACCATGTACTGGCGCCGCTACGGCGCGACGATACTGGGACTGGTCAAGCACCACGGCGTGCCGCCGGCCCATTTCCTGCACGAGACCCATGCGATCGCCGGCCTGACGGAGATGATCCGCGCCGAACGCGGACTGCGCCAGCTGATGCGCCGCCTGCCCGGGCGCAAAATCCTGCTGACCAACGCGCCGCACCGCTATTCGACGCAGGTGCTGCGCCATCTGGGCCTGCAGCGCGAATTCGGCCACCACGTGTCGGTCGAGTCGATGACGGTGCACCGGCAGATGCGTCCCAAGCCGTCCAAGCTGATGCTGCGCAAACTGATGCGCCGCCACCGCCTCACGCCGCGGCGCTGCATCCTGGTCGAGGATACGCTGGCCAATCTGCGCAGCGCCCACTCGCTCGGCATGCGCACCGCGTGGATCACGCAGTACCTGACCATCGGCGACACGGCCGGCCTGGCGCACCCTCAAAAAAGGTTAATTCGCCCCGCTTATGTCGATGTCAAAGTAAAATCTGTCAGGAATCTGCCGGCGCGCCTGCATCACCTGCGCTGATCCATCCTCTTTTTACCGACACCTACCCGCGAGATCACATGGCAAGCACACCGCCGGGCCAGCGCCGCATGGAAATCCTCCGAGCGCTGGCGGAGATGCTGGAACAGCCCAAGGGCGACAAGATCACCACGGCCGCTCTGGCGCGCAAGCTCGAGTTTTCCGAGGCCGCGCTGTACCGGCATTTCGCCAGCAAGGCGCAGATGTTCGAGGGGCTGATCGAATTCATCGAGTCCACCGTCTTCGGCCTGATCAACCAGATCGCCGAGCGCCAAGGCGACGGCCGGACGCAGGCGCGTGACATCGTCGCCATGCTGCTGCAATTCGCCAGCCAGAATCCGGGCATGACGCGGGTACTGATCGGCGAGGCGCTGGTGAACGAGGACGAGCGCCTGCAACTGCGCATGAACCAGTTCTACGACCGTGTCGACCTGGCGCTCAAACAGGCGTTGCGACAATCGGTGGCCGAGGGGCAGGCGCACGAGAACGAGGTGCAGGCGCGCGCCGGCATGCTCACCAGTTTTGTCATCGGACGCTGGCATCGCTACGCCAAGAGTGGATTCAAGCACAACCCGTCGCAGGACGCACCGCTGCAGATCGCGCTGCTGTTATCGTAAATGGACAAATGAACGCCGAATGTTTCGCACTGCTGGACGACGCCAGCCCCGGTACCGGTCCCGAAGGCGCGCCGGGGCCGGACGCCCGTTCGCGCCTGTACACCGGCCATCTGGGCACGCTGCGCTGCGACGACATCGGCGCATGGCCGCAAGTGCTCGCACAGATGCGGGCGGCGCTGGCGCGCGGCGAATACGCGGTCACCCTGTGCGCCTATGAGCTGGGCGCGCGGCTGCTGGATATCGGCGGCACGCCGCCGGCGGACGAGCCGCTGGCGCCGCTGGTGCAAATCCTGCTGTTCAAGGACTGCGCGCGGCTGACCCACGCCGAAGTGCGCGACTGGCTGGCGGCGCGCTCGTTCCCGGTCGACCGGCCGGCCGGCATCGCCAACATCCGCGCCAACATCGACCGGCGGGCCTTCGACGCCGCGCTGGCGCGCATCCGCGCCTACATCGAGGCCGGCGACACCTACCAGGTCAACTACACCTACCGGCTGCGCTTCGACGCGTTCGGCGGCATCCACGCGCTGTACGCGCTGCTGCGCGGACGGCAGCCGGTGCCCTACGGCGCGCTGGTGCGGCTGGAGGACGGCTCGTCCATCCTGTCGCTGTCGCCGGAGCTGTTCGTGCGCCACGAGGGCGGCGTGCTGACGGCGCGGCCGATGAAGGGCACGGCGCAGGCCGCGCCGCCGGCGCAGGCGGCCGAGAACATCCTGCGCGCCACCGTGCTGGCCGCCGATCCGAAGAACCGCGCCGAAAACCTGATGATCGTCGACCTGCTGCGCAACGACATCGCGCGCGTCGCCCGCACCGGCAGCGTGAAGGTGCCCGCGCTGTTCGAGGTGCACCGCTACAGCGGCGTGCTGCAAATGACGTCGACCATCACCGCCGAGCTGCGCGACGACGCCTCGCTGGGCGACATTTTCGACGCGCTCTATCCGTGCGGCTCGATCACCGGCGCGCCCAAGCGCCGCACGATGGAAATCATCGGCGAGCTGGAACCGGACCCGCGCGGCATCTACACCGGCGCCATCGGCTGGTTCGATCCCGGCAAGGAGGGCAAGGTCGGCGACTTCTGCATGTCGGTACCGATACGCACGCTGGCGCTGGACGCGGCGGACGGCGTCAATGGCGTATGCCGGGGCGAAATGGGCGTGGGCGCGGGCATCGTCTTCGACAGCGACGCCGCCGCCGAATACGCGGAATGCCAGCTGAAGGCGCGCTTCCTCACCGGCCTGAAAAACGACTTCGAGATCTTCGAAACGATGTACGCCACGCCCCAGGGCGGCGTGCGGCACCGCGCGCGGCACCTGAAGCGGCTGGCCACGTCGGCCGCCTACTTCGGCTACGCATGGGACGAGGCGGCCGCCAACGCCTATCTGGACACGGCCTGCCACATGCTGGCGGACGACGCGCACCAGCCGCCGCCGGCCGCCGGCGCGTACCGTTTGCGGCTGGCGCTGGGGCCATCGGGGGCGTTCTCGGTGCAGCACGCGCCGCTGGCGCCGCTCACGCAGCCGGTGCGCGTGCTGCTGGCCGACGACGCCACCGCCTCGGGCGACCTGTTCCTGCGTCATAAAACCAGCGTCCGCGCCCGCTACGACAACGCCTGGCGCGACGCCGAGGCGCAAGGCGCGTTCGACACGCTGTTCTTCAACGAGCGCGGGGAGTTGACCGAAGGGGGGCGCAGCAGCGTCTTCGTGCGCGTCGACGGCCGCTGGCTGACGCCGCCGCTCGCGTGCGGCGTGCTGCCCGGCGTGATGCGCGCCGTGCTGCTCGACGATCCGGAGTGGAACGCCGGCGAGGCGGTGATCACGCGCGCCATGCTGGAGCGGGCGCAGGACATCGTCGTCTGCAACGCCCTGCGCGGCGCGATGAGGGCGACGCTTTAAAGATCGACGATCATCTCGAAGCCGCCGTAGATCATGCGCTTGCCGTCGAACGGCATCGACTTGGGGTCCATGTATTCGGCCAGGCGCGGGTCTTTCATGACTTTTTCGTTGATTTCGTCGCGCTTGGCGCGCGATTCGTAGACGATCCAGGAAAACGCCACCACCTCGTTTTCCTTCAGGTCCACGCTCATCGGAAATGACGTGACTTTGCCGGGCGGAACGTCGTCGCCGATGTTCTCACGGAACTCCAGCGCGCCGTACTCCTTCCACACGGCGCCGCAGGCCAACGACATTTTTTTGTACGCCTCGACGTTCTCCTTGGGTACCGGAATCACAAATCCATCGACATATGCCATGACTGTCTCCTAGTTATTGGTTGAACAATCAGATTAGTCAACTATGCGGCGGATGACAAGCGACATACTTCAGACGGCATCAATGGATTGTCGATTAACGTGAGCGAAGCGTTTCCGATAGGCGCCCGGAGTGGTAGAGGCCAGCCGCCGGAAATGATGCCGCAGCGATTCCTCCGAGCCGAAACCGGCCTTCTCGGCGATCTGCGCCAGCGGCACGTCCGGCACTTCCAACATTTCCTTGACGATCGCCACCCGCTCGCGGATCAGCCATTCGACCGCGCCCAAGCCAGTTGCCTGCTGGAACTGGCGCTGCAAGGTGCGCGGACTCATGGCCGCGTGCTCGGCCATGCTGGCGACCGTGTGCGGCCGCTCCGGGTGGCTGCGCAGCCAGTCCATCAGCTTCGACAACCTGCCCTGCTCGCCTTGCGCCATCGGCCGCGGCAGAAACTGCGCCTGTCCGCCCTCCCGGTGCGGCGCCACCACCAGCCGCTGCGCCACCAGATTGCCGATACGCGCGCCATGGTCGCGCCGCACCACGTGCAGCAGCATGTCCAGTCCGGCGGCCGAGCCAGCGGCGGTGATGACCCGGCCCGTGTCGACATATAGGTGGCCCGGCTGCACGTCGATGCGCGGATAACGCAGCGCCAACTTATCGGCGTAGCGCCAGTGCGTGGTGGCGCGCTGGCCGTCCAGCACGCCGGCGGCGGCCAGCACGAAGACGCCGGAACAGATCGAGCACAGGCGCGCGCCCCGCCGGTGCGCGGCGCGGATCAGGTCCAGCAGCGCCGGCGGCGGCGCCTCGTCGGCGTCGCGCCAGCCGGGGATGACGATGGTGTCGGCCAGCGCCAGCAGCTCCGGCGCGTACGGCGCCTGCACGGTGATGCCGCCGGCCGCCCGGATCGGTCCCGGCTCGACGGCGCAAACGGCGAAGTCGTACCAGTCGACGTCGAGTTCGGGACGCTCAAGGGCGAACAGTTCGACCGTACAGCCGAACTCGAAGGTGCACAGCCGGTCGTAAGCGAGCGCGACAACGAGATGTTTTTTCATGGCGCAATCTTAACGCAGAATGGCCGATGCGCCACTGCCGGCGGCGATCAGGTGCGGCCACAATAGCCTCAATCACCAAAGAAACACGAAAACACGTAGGGCGGATTAGCGAAGCGTAATCCGCCATGTACGCGCCCAGTTGGCCCATTCAACGGCCGATCACAACGTTCCGCCCAGCAAACCGTCATCGAAAAGGAGATTCCAATGTCCGAAAAATCCCCCGTCAGCGCCATCCCGGCCGCCGCCAGCCCCGCCGCCCTGGCCCACTTCGAAGCCAGCTTCACCTACGAAACCGACTGCTGGGACGTGCACGACGCGCTCGCCAGCGGCAAGCCCGATTTCGTGTTGTTGGATGTGCGCGGCACGGAGAAGTACGCAGGCGGCCACGTGCCGGGCGCGCTGGATCTGGCGCACCGCAAGATCATCGGCTCGAAGCTGGCCGAATTCCCCGAAGACACGCTGTTTGTCGTCTACTGCGCCGGCCCGCACTGCAACGGCGCGGCCCGCGCCGCCGTGCGGCTGGCGCGCCTGGGCCGGCCGGTCAAGCTGATGGCCGGCGGCGTCACCGGCTGGCTCGACGAAGGGTTCGCCCTCGCCGCCGGGCCCAACTAATTACATCGCCAGCGCTTTTTCCACCGCGCCGACCAGCTGCTTGTCGTCCGGCTTGACCTTGCTGCCGAAGTTATCCACAACCTTGCCGTTGCGGTCGATCAAGTACTTGTGGAAATTCCAGGCCGGCGCCTTGCCGGTCGCCTTGATCAGGTTGGCGAACAGCGGATTCGGTTCCTTGCCCGACACCACGGACTTGGAGAACATCGGGAACTTGACGCCGTACGTGTTGTAGCAGAAATCGGCGATCTCCTTGCTGCTGCCTGGCTCCTGCTGGCCGAAGTCGTTGGACGGGAAGCCCAGCACCACCAGCCCCTTGCCGCCGTACTTGGCGTACATCGCCTCCAACCCCTCGTACTGGTTGGTGAAACCGCAGTACGATGCGGTATTGACCACCAAAATCACCTTGCCGGCATACTGACACAGGTCCTGCGGCGCCTCGTCCTGCAAACGCTTGAACGTTTGCTTGAGGATGACCGGGCAATTGGCCGGCGCCGCCGTCGCCGCCGGCGCGGTCCCCGCCGCGACGGCGGGGGCTTGCGCGAACGCGGACGCGCCCGCCAACAAGGTCAGCGAGGAAACTACGCACATCTGGGCAATTGTCTTGGACATGGTGGGGGGCCGAAAAGAGTAAAAAAATCATTCTATGCCAAACCGCCACAACTTGCCGGAGGAGCATGCCAATCACAATTTTTTGACGCTGCGCTAAATGCCGCCCAGGCAAATATACTTCACCACCAGATACTCGTCGATGCCGTGGCTCGAGCCTTCGCGCCCCAGGCCGGATTGCTTGACGCCGCCGAACGGCGCCACCTCGTTGGAGATCAGGCCGGTGTTGACGCCGACCATGCCGCTTTCCAGTCCCTCGGCCACGCGCCAGATGCGGCCGATATCGCGCGAGTAGAAATAACTGGCCAGGCCGAATTCGGTGTCGTTGGCCAGCGCGATGACTTCGTCGTCGGTCTTAAAGCGGAACAGCGGCGCCAGCGGGCCGAAGGTCTCCTCGCTCGCGACGATCATGTCGCTGCTGATGTCGGCGATGACGGTCGGCTGGAAGAAGCTGTGGCCCAGCGCGTGGCGCTTGCCGCCGGTGAGCAGGCGGCCGCCCTTGGACAGCGCGTCGGCCACGTGCTGCTCGACCTTTTCGACGGCCTTCTCGTCGATCAGCGGGCCCTGCGTCACCCCTTGCTCGACGCCGTTGCCGACCTTGAGTTTTTCGACGGCGGCCACCAGTTTTTCGGCGAATTGTTCGTAGACGCCGTCCTGCACATACAAACGGTT
>JBDSKP010000362.1:0-3369 GCA_039916925.1 Duganella sp. | reverse complement strand
AGGATCAGCAGGATCACCACCACCGTCACCGACGACGCCAGCGGCCAGTCGTTATTGGTGAAGAATTCGTCCCACAGCTGGCGGCCGATCATCAAGGTCTCCGGGCCGCCCAGCAGCTCCGGGATCACGTATTCGCCAACGGCCGGGATGAACACCAGCATCGAGCCCGCGATGATGCCGGACTTCGACAGCGGCACGGTGATACGCCAGAAGGTCTGCAGCGGCGTGGCGCCAAGATCGGCGGCCGCCTCCAGGAAGCGCGTGTCCATTTTCGCCAGGTTGGCGTACAGCGGCAGGATCATGAACGGCAGATAGGCGTACACCATGCCGATGATCAGCGAGAACTGGGTGTTCATCAGGTGCAGCGGCTCGCTAATGGCGCCTATCCCGATCAGGAAGTTATTCAGGATGCCGTTGTTGGCCAGGATGCCCTTCCACGCGTAGATCCGCAGCAGGAAGGAAGTCCAGAACGGCAGCATCACCATCATCAGCAGCACCGGCCGGATGGTCGGCTTGGCGCGCGCCATGAAGTACGCGAACGGGTAACCGATGATCAGGCACAGCGCGGTGGTGATGGCGGCGAACTTGAGGGAGCTAAGGTACGTCAGCCCATACAGCTCGTCCTCCGCGATGAACAGGTAGTTCGAGATCTTGACCTTGAGCGTGATGACGCCGTCGGCCAACGTCATCAAGGTGCCAAACGGATTGCCCATGTCCGACTCGGTGAAGCTGATGCGCATCACGATCAGGAACGGCACCAGGAAGGCGAACGTCAGCCACACAAACGGCACGGCGATGACGGCGCGGCGGCCGGTCAGCCATCGCAGGGTCAGCAGGTTCTTGAGAAAGTTCATCCGCGTTCCGCCTTAGCTGGTCAGCACGACGACGTCGGCGCCATCCCACCACGCGTGGACGCGCTGCTCGCGTTTGAGCGCGGCGTCGTCGTGGCGGGCGGCATTGGTGCGCGAGACCTTGATCTCCATGCCGCTATCAAGGCGCACGTGGTACAGCGTCTCGTTGCCGAAATAGGCCATCGCGCTGATCACGCCCTGCACGCAGTTGTAGCCATGCTCGCTGGCGTTGGCGCGCTGCTCGAGCGTCGGCGCCTCCGATTGCAGGGCGATTTTCTCTGGCCGCACGGCCACCGACACCGGCATGCCGATCGTGCCCGTGATGCCGTGGGTGACGTAGTGGCGCCCCTCGGGCGTATCGATGATGACGTGGTCCGGCTCGTCGACCGCGACGCTGCCGTTGAACAGGTTGACGCTGCCGATGAAGTCCGCCACGAAGCGGCAGTTCGGCGTCTCGTAGATTTCGCCCGGCGGGCCGACCTGCAGGATGCGGCCCTCGCTCATGACGGCGATCCGGGTGGCCATGCTCATCGCCTCGTCCTGGTCGTGGGTGACCATCACGCAGGTCACACCGACTTCCTCGATGATGCCGACCAGTTCCATCTGCGTGCGTTCGCGCAGCTTCTTGTCCAGGGCGCCGAGCGGCTCGTCGAGCAGCAGCAATTGCGGCCGCTTGGCCAGGCTGCGCGCCAGCGCCACGCGCTGCTGCTGGCCGCCGGAGAGTTGGTGCGGCTTGCGCTTGCCGTAGGCGGTCAACTGCACCAGATTGAGCATCTGCTCCACGCGCGCGGCCACTTCGTCCTTCGGCAGGCCGTCGCGGCGCAGACCGAAGGCGATGTTGTCCCACACCGACAGGTGCGGAAACAGCGCATACGACTGGAACATCATGTTGATCGGGCGCTGATACGGCGGCACGCTGACGATGTCCTTGCCGGCGAGCGTGATCTGACCCTGGGTCGGCGTCTCGAACCCGGCCAGCATGCGCAGCAGGGTCGATTTGCCGCAGCCCGAGCTGCCCAGCAAGGCGAAAATCTCGCCCTTGTCGATGGCGACCGACACGTCGTTGACAGCGCGGACACCGTCGAATTCCTTAACCAGATTGCGGATCAGGAGGAAAGGTTCAGCAGCTCGCTCTAAGGTCATGTTATAAAAATATAAATGATATTAATAATATATCTGGAGGCGGCCATCCGCGGGCCGCCCGATTTTTGGACACGTGATTATAAATGCAGCGCGCAAGATGGGGAATTCGGCCGCCTTACACATGCAGCAATAAGTGTTCCCGTTCCCACGGGCTGATGACCGTCATGAACTCCTGGTGTTCCAGTTCCTTGATGGCGGTGTAGACGTCGACGAAGCGCTCGCCCAGCACCTCGCGGATGCGGTCCTCGCGGCGCAGCCATTCGAGCGCCTGCGGCAATCCCTGCGGCAGCTCGGACACGTGATCGTAGGCGCTGCCGGTGATCATCGGCGTCGGCTCGAGCCGGTCGACCATGCCGAGGTAACCGCAGGCCAGGGTGACAGCCATCGCCAGATAGGGATTGGCGTCGGCGCCGATGATGCGGTTTTCCACACGGCGCTGCTCGACGCCGGAGATCGGGATGCGGAATCCAACGGTGCGGTTGTCATTCCCCCACTGGACGTTGATCGGCGCGGCCGTGTGGCGCACGATGCGGCGGTACGAATTGACATACGGCGCCATGATCGCCATCACCGACGGCGTGTAGCGCTGCAGGCCGCCGATGTAATGGCGGAAGCTCGCCGACGGCGAGCCGTTCGGCGCGGTGAAGATATTGCGGCCGGTGGCGGCGTCGCTCACGCTCTGGTGCACATGCATCGCCGACCCGGGCTCGTTGACCATCGGCTTGGCCATGAAGGTGGCGTACATGTCGTGCTTGAGCGCCGCCTCGCGCAAGGTGCGCTTGAAGTAAAAGACGTTGTCGGCCAGCGCCAGCGCGTCGCCGTGCTGGAAGTTCAGGCCCATTTGTCCGGCGCCGGTTTCGTGGATCAACGTGTCGACGTCGAGGTTCATCAGCGCGCAGTAGTCGTAGATGTCCTCGAACAGCGGATCGAACTCGTTGACGGCGTCGATGCTGTAGACCTGGCGGCTGGTCTCGGCGCGGCCGCTGCGGCCCACCGGCGCCCGCAAGGGCAGGTCGGGATCGATATTTTTTTCGGTCAGGTAGAACTCGAGCTCAGGACCGACGACCGGTTTCCAGCCGCGCTCCGCGTATAGCTTGAGCACGCGGCGCAGCACGGAACGCGGCGCGAAATCGACCAGCGTACCGTCGGCGAAGTAGCAGTCGTGGATCACCTGCGCGGTGGGATCGACAGCCCACGGCACGGTGGTGATGCTGCCGGGGTCCGCGCGCAGGATCATGTCGCGGTCGGTGGAGGAGATGGCGCGGTCGTAGGCCGCGTTCTCGGTCGGATAATTGCCGGTGACGGTCATGCCCAGCACCGCCTCGGGGATGCGCATGCCGCGCTCCTGGGTGAATTTCGCGCGCGGCAGGATTTT
>JBDSKP010000361.1:0-6462 GCA_039916925.1 Duganella sp. | reverse complement strand
CTAAAGATTGTCAAACAAGCCGCAAAGCCGCGGCCGCGCCGGCTTTGCGGCTATTTTTTGTCTCGAATTTGGCACAAGGATCTGATTGCCATCGAGTGCCTATCTGCTTTATATTTTCTTTCTGCATCTGCTTTCGCGGATGCATCAGTTTTCCCTCATGCGGCGCCCGGCCGTGTCGACCGGTAAAAGACCGTACGGCGAAACTGGAGTCGCATCGTCCATACGTAGCGCACTAGGGGGAGAAAATAATGAAACTCGCAAACTTGAAAATTAGCGCACGGCTTGGCCTGGCTTTCGGACTGGTCGTCGGCTTGTTGCTGCTCGTCGTCGCCATCGCGATGGACGGCATGTCGTCGGGCAAACAGAGTCTGTACAACATCATCGATGACCGCTATAACAAAATCGAACTGACCAACAACGTCAAATACAACGTCGCCAACATCCACAAGCACATGCGCAACGTCACCTTGGCGGGCGACGCCGCCGCCGTGCAGCGCGAGGTCGATATGACGAACTCGCTGCGGGCCAGCAACCGCGAGCTGCTCGACAAAATGGACAAGGTGCTCATCATCCCCAAGGCGCGCGAGCTGTTCGCCGCCATTGTCGCGGCCCGCACGGTCGATCTGGAAGGCCAGAAGGCGTTGGTGAAGCTGGTCGGCGAAGGCAAGCAGGACGAGGCCCGCACGCTGCTGACGACCACCATCGCGCGCGACGAACGCAACTACGTCAGCCTGCTCAGCGAGATGAGCATGCTGCAAGCCGAACGAATGAGGTACGAGGCCGCGCAGGCCAAGCTGGCCTTCGCCTCGGCCGCCCGGCTGATGATCGGCATCGCCGTCATCACCGTGGTGCTGACCTTGCTCATCGCCTGGAGCGCCAGCCGCAGCATCACCGTGCCGCTGAACCGCGCGGTGGGCATGGCGCGCCGCGTCGCCGACGGCGACCTGTCCACGCGCATCGAGGTGACGTCGACCAATGAGACCGGCCAATTAATGAGTGCGCTGAAGGACATGAACCAGAGCCTGACGGACATCGTCGGCCAGGTCCGCACCGGCACCGACACCATGGTGACCGCCTCGGTCCAGATCGCCACCGGCAATATGGACTTGTCCGCGCGCACCGAACGCCAGGCCAGCGCGCTGGAGGAGACGGCGTCGTCGATGGAAGAGTTGACCAGCACCGTGCAGCAGAACGCGCAAAATGCAGAGCAGAGCAACGTCCTGGCGGAGTCGGCGTCGGAGGTCGCGCTCAAGGGTAAGCACGTGGTGGCGCAGGTGGTCGACACCATGGGCGCGATCAACGAATCGTCGCGCAAAATCGTCGATATCATCGGCGTCATCGACGGCATCGCCTTCCAGACCAACATCCTGGCGCTGAACGCGGCGGTCGAGGCGGCGCGCGCCGGCGAGCAAGGGCGCGGGTTCGCGGTGGTCGCCTCGGAGGTGCGCAATCTGGCCCAACGCTCGGCGGCCGCCGCCAAGGAGATCAAGACCTTGATCGGCAACTCGGTGCAGCAGGTCGACGTTGGCGCCCAGTTGGTCGGCGAGGCCGGCAGTACGATGGATGAAGTGGTGGCCAGCGTGCAGCGCGTGACGGCCATCCTGCGCGAAATCAGCCTGGCCAGCGCCGAGCAGACCACCGGCATTTCGCAGATCAACGCGGCGATCATTCAGATGGATGATGTGACCCAGCAAAACGCCGCCTTGGTGGAACAGGCGGCGGCGGCGGCGCAAAGCATGCGCGAGCAGGCGTCGCAATTGTCGGAGGTGGTCGGCGTGTTCCGGTTGGACGAGGCGTCCCGCGCGCAACGTTTGGCGGCGACCAAGCAGCCACGGATAGCGTTGCCCGCCTGAGGAGTGTCAGCGGCCTGGCGAGCCGCGCAGGATGCGCGCCGGTAGCAGCACCACGGCGCGCAGCAACTCGAACAGCCCCTCCACGCCGATGCCGATCAGCCGGAACGGCAAGGTCAGCAGCCAAAACACGGGGTACAGCAGCAGCGCCAGCAAGGCCAGCGGCCAGCAAAGAAACAGCAGAACCAGCCACAGTACAAAACTCAGCATGAGACGCTCCCGATCCAGTGATGCGATTGTCAATGCTGTCACTGTAGAACGACGCGGCGCGGCGGGCAATTCCCGTGCGACCAACGGCGGAAAACGACGATCAATCGCGGGAATCGGGGGATAAACGGCGGGGAGAAACGGCGATTACTGACCCAGGCAGATGATCTTGGTCACGTAGTCGTGGGCGTTCGGTTTCTTCTTGGCGGCCCACTCGATCGCCTCGTTGGCCTGCTCGATGGTCAGGATCGACGCCTTTTCCTTGGACTTGATGAAGGACACGCCTTCGAACGCGCCGTCCTTGCCGCGCATGACCTTGGCGAACACCGGGGGTTTGGTCTCGCCGTCGGCGAGCTTGTTTTGCTGGATGAGGTAGCGCTGGTCGTTCTGTTCCATATATCTCTTTCTGTAAAAGACGAAATATACGCCGCGGAACGACCTTCGTGGGGACTTTTTATGCGTAGGCGGCGATCAAACCGGCCGGCTGCGTCACGACATCGTGGAGGATTTCGGCGCGCAGCGCGGCCTGCAGCGACGGGATCGAGCCGCCGGCCCGGTACTGGAAGCTCACCTCCAGCACGTCGCCCTGCCTGGCCTTGACCGGGGTCGCCAGCGGCAAGGTCATGTAGTGATTCAGCCAATCGATGGTGGTCGAGCGTTCGGCCACCACGGCCAGCACGTTCTTGGTCACGAAGCGCATGGCGCTGATCTCGCCGGCGCGTTCGATGACGAACTTGCCCTGCCATGCATAAGCGAGCTCGTTGGGCTGGTTGAAATCGATGATGCTGTAGACGGCCGGCGGCGCCGCCTCCACGGTGCCCGGGTAGACCACATTGGTCTCCTGGAACTGGACGATGGGCGCGTAGAAGCCCTCGAAATCATATTCCTGCTGCACCGGTTGCACCGCCATGATCACCGCCTCCGGCAGGAATACCGGCAGCGGCCCGCCGAAGCGCTCCAGATAGCGGCGCTTGAACGATTCGATCACCTCGATCTGCTTTTCGCGCAACATGGCGACGTGGATCATTTCGCAGATGACGACGTCGACCGGCTCCGGCGGCAGATATTCGAAGGCGTCGGCATGGACGACCTCCACTTTCTCGCCGTTGGGATTGAGCGCAAGCATCTTGCGCGCCTCTTTGACCATGTCCGGATTGAACTCGACGCAATACACCTTGTCGGCCTTGGCCGCCGCGAACCATGACAGCACGCCGGTGCCGCCGCCCAGCTCGAGCACCTTGGCGCCGGGCTTGACCGCGTAATCGATCGCCGACTTGAAACCGTGCATGCGGTTCTGATCCATCAGCATGTTGTGATGGTAGTGGACTGGAATGAATTGCCCCAGATAGCAGCTTTCGATTTCGCGTTCGTTCAGCATGGTTTCCCTTGGTTGTGGCGCATTGTGCTTTGATGCAATACGGTGAACCTATTATCGTGAAGATTGTCTACGTATAAAGGGACGAGCTAGGCGGGAAACCCCAGCCAGTTCGGGGTTTCCGGCAAATAAGTCATTAGAAAGTATAGGCACTTCTATTATAGCGATGCGCTGCCCAAAAGTTAGCCATGTCGCCTCGAGAACGCAACATGCCCAGCAGACTGCCTCATTTGACCTACACTATTGCCTCAAAGGAGACGGCTCATGTTGAAACCCAAAACCATCGCAAAGCAGGCGGCGGCGCCGAGCGCCGCTCGCATCAAAACCGTCACGGCGGCCGGCCAGGATTTCGTCCAGGCGAAGACCACAGCCCCTGCGGCGACCCGCCACAGCAACGCCGTCGTCGATGGTACACAACTTTATCGCGCCGCCCCGCAGGCGCGCATCGCGGTGATAAGACAAGGCATACCGGCGTCGATGGTCAGCAATCTGTCGTCGCGCATGGGCATGAGCAAGGAGATTCTGCTATCCAGCCTGGGCCTCTCGCGCGTGACGATCAGCCGTAAAGAGAAGGACGCCACGGTGTTGTCCAAGGATGAATTGATCGTGCCGGACGAATCCAACATACTGATCAATCCGCATCACGGCGACGCCGCCCGTATCGCCGCGACTACCCTTAAGCGTTGGATCTACGCCCCGCGGTTCCTACCTTGATTGAGCAGGCTTGAAGCCGACATGACTTTCGCTAACCCGAATTGTGGCGCGGGGCACGTCGGACGCGCCCCGCCGCAGCCACGCCGTCCGCTAGCGTTTGCCTGTGGCCGCCAAAAACGCGTCGATGGTCTTGGCGATCCACGGCTTGTCCGCCTTGGTGGCGAACTCGGCGGCCGTCAGCTTGAAGCCGCGATCCTTCAGCGTGGCGTCCGCGCCCTCCTTCAGCAGCAATTCCACCACCTGCTCCTGGCCTTCGCGCGCGGCCATCATCAGCGGCGTCATGCCGGACGGCGATTCGGCGTCGATATAGGCGTGCTGCTCCAGCAGAATGCTGGCGATCTCGACGCTGCCGGCCGCCGCCGCGTAATGGAGCGCGGTCCAGCCCTTCTGATTGACCTGCGCGCCGCGCTTGATCATGTCCAGCACCACCGCCTTGTTCTGCCGGAACGCCGCCATCATCAGCGCGGTGTTGCCGTTGGGCGCCTTGGCTTCCAGGTCGATGGCGGGCTGGTCCATTAGCAAAGTGCCCACCTTCACCGCCTCATAGCGCATGGCGACGATCAGCCCGGTTTCGCCGTTCGGATCGCGCACGTTGGGATTGAGGCCGCGCGAAAGCACCTTCTTGACGCCGGAAACGTTGTCCAGCTGCGCGGCGCGGAAGAACGCGACCTCGTCATCGGATTGCTCGGCGGCGGCGGCCGGCAACGAAGCCGCCACGACCAGCATCCCCAGCAGAAAACAGCGGCGCAATGGTTGGAGAATCAACATGAGCTTCTCACGCTACCACGTTGAATAATTTGAAGAAATTGGCGGAAGTCTGTTCCGCCACCTGCTCCACCGGAATGCCCTTCAGCTTGGCAATGTATTCGCCCACGTGGGCGACGAAGCCGGGCTCGTTCATCTTGCCCCGGTGCGGCATCGGCGCCAGATACGGCGAATCGGTCTCGATCAGGATGCGCTCGAGCGGCACCTCCAGCGCCACCGCCTGCAAATCCTTGGCGCTTTTGAAGGTCACGATGCCCGAGAACGAGATATAGAACCCCATGTCGATCGCCGCGCGGGCGACCTCCAGCGATTCCGTAAAGCAGTGCATGACGCCGGCCACGCCGCCGGCCTCGGTGCCGGCGCCCTCTTCGCGCATGATGCGGATGGTGTCCTCGCTGGCCGCGCGGGTGTGGATAATCAAAGGCTTACGCGTGACTCTTGAAGCTTTGATGTGGGTGCGGAAGCGCTCGCGCTGCCACTCCAGGTCGCCCTGCAGGCGGAAATAATCCAGGCCGGTCTCGCCGATGGCGATGATTTTAGGATGGTTGGACAGCTCGACCAGCTGTTCGACGCTCGGTTCGGGCGTGTCCTCGTAGTCCGGATGCACGCCGACCGAGGCGTAGATGTGCGGATATTCCTTGGCGAGCGCCAACACCTGGGGGAAATCCGGCAAGTCGACCGACACGCACAGCGCATGGGTCACCTTGTTGTCGGCCATCTTGGCCAGGATTTCGGGCATGCGAGCGGCCAGCTCGGGGAAATTGATGTGGCAATGGGAGTCGATAAACATACCGATATTGTACCTCGGCGAAGACAAACCCCGGGCCTGCTTAAAGAAGACGCATGCGCCGCAGTCGTGGGGTCGTACCCCGCGGGGGTACGACCCCGGTTGGCTTTGCGGGTCGGCGCGGGCCGGACGCTACAACGTATGCGTGGCACGCGACGATCTCAACGCCGCGCCGAGGATCTCCTCGATGCGCAGGCGGGCGCGCTGGCCGCTCTCGTCGTCGGGGAAATGCACGCCGATGCCCTGCGCCTTGTTGTTGTGCGCGCCGGGCGGCGTGATCCAGGCCACCTTGCCGGCGATCGGGTACTTGTTCGTATCGTCCATCAGCGCCAGGATCAGATAAATCTCGTCGCCCAGCTTGTACGGCTTTTGCGTCGGCACGAAGATGCCGCCGTTCTTGAGGAATGGCATGTAGGCGGCGTACAGCGCCGCCTTTTCCTTGATCGCCAGCGACAGCACCGTCGGCCGGGCCACGGCCACGGGCACGGTGTTCGGATCGACGGGGCTGGCAGCGGACATCGTTTACCTTTCAGGCGCAGCAGGCGGCATAGTCAAGCAACATATCCTCGAGGAACAGCTTGGGCGACAACGGATGGTCGGATGTCGCGCGGCGTTCGTTGGCACCCTTGATCGCCGCCAACAGCTTGCTGACATGGATCTTGTCCGCCAGCCCGGCCAGCTCTTTGTGGTAGCGTGGATAGTAACGGATGTTACCTGCGAGTTTGTAGGAAAACAAATCATAAAGCCAGCGCTGCAACCACGAA
>JBDSKP010000360.1:0-4387 GCA_039916925.1 Duganella sp. | reverse complement strand
GGAGGAAAAGCTGGAGGCCAGCGCGCGTTTGGCGACGATGGGCGAAATCGCCTCGATGCTGGCGCACGAACTTAACCAGCCGCTGGCAGCCATCTCCAGCTACACCACCGGCGCGCTCAATGTGCTGGGGCGGGCGCGGGACAAGGGCGACGCGGTCGACGCGGCGCTGCTCAAGCCCGCGCTGGAGCAGGCCAGCGCGCAGGCGCAGCGGGCCGGCCAGATCATCCGCAGCGTGCACGAATTCGTCAAGAAGCGCGAGCCGCTGCGCCAGACCGTCGGCATCCAGTCGCTGCTCGACGGCATCCAGGCGCTGATCGAACTGCAGGCGCGGCAAAGCTACGTCTCGTACCAGACCGACATCCCGGCCGACCTGCCGGCGGTGCGCGCCGACCGCGTGATGATCGAGCAGGTGCTGCTGAACCTGACCCGCAACGCCATCGAGGCGATGCAGCACATCCCGCCGCAGCGGCGCATACTCAACGTGGTGGCGGAGTATGATGCGGCCACCGCGCAGGTGAGCGTGGCGGTGATCGACCAGGGGCACGGCATCCCGGACGATGTGGCCGAGCGTTTGTTCTCGCCGTTTTTCTCGACCAAGGCCGAGGGGATGGGCATGGGATTGAACATTTGCCGGACTGCGATAGAATTCCACGGCGGCTCGCTCACCCACAGCGCCAATCCGCAGGGCGGAACCATATTTACGTTCGTGCTGCCGACGGAGCCGGTGGCCGCGGAACAGGAGACATAAAAAATGCTGCACATCGTCGATGACGAAGCGGTCGTACGCGACTCGCTGACCTGGCTGGCCACTTCGCGCGGGATATCGTCGCGCGCCTACGAGGGCGCGCTGCAATTTCTGCAGCAGGCGGAGATGGGCGAATTCGACGCCGACGGCGACTGCGTGCTGCTCGACGTGCGCATGCCGGACATGAACGGCGTGGCCGTGTTCGACCAGCTTGCCGCGCGCGGGCTGACGCAGCGCATGCCGGTGATTTTCCTCACCGGCCATGGCGACGTGCCGATGGCGGTCGACACCTTGAAGCGCGGCGCCTTCGATTTCTTCGAGAAGCCGTTCAACGACAACCAGTTGATGGACAGGGTGCAGGAGGGGCTGGCCGGGTCGCGCCAGGCCGGCGAGATGGCGGCCGTGCACGCGCGCCTGGCGACGCTGTCGGTGCGCGAGCGCGAGGTGCTCGACCTGATCCTGTCCGGCAAGATGAACAAGGTGGTGGCCGACCAGCTGGGCATCAGCATGCGCACGGTGGAGGTGCACCGCGCGCACATCTTCGACAAGATGCAGGTCAAAACGGCGGTCGAGCTGGCGGGGTTGTTGAAATAAAAGCCACATCAACTTGCTTGATTTCGCTCATATCGCCGCCTAACATGGGATGACATGATCTGGACACCACGTGCCGACAACGCGCGCATTATTTCTTGCAGATGCGGTGACAAATATGAAACGCCTACTGGTCAAAGGCCAAGATCACGCTGCCAGGCGAATACCCGTTCCAAAAACCTCCCAAGAAAACGGGCACCTGACGCGGATCACCCCTTCTGCGTCGCGATCCACTCGTCGACCACCTGCTCCAGCACCGACAACGGCACGTCGCCCGTCTGCAGCACGGTGTTATGGAAAGCCTTGATCGAGAACTTGTCGCCTAGCGCCAGCCGCGCCTTCTCCCGCAGATCGAGGATGCGGATCATGCCGATCTTGTAGGCGCACGCCTGCCCCGGCATCACCACATACCGCTCCACCTCCGACGCCGGAATGCCGTAGTCGATGCCCTGCTGGCGCGTCCACTTCATCGCGTGCAGGCCCGTATCGACCACCAGCCGCTTGGCGCGGAACAGCTCCGCGTCGAGCTGCCCCAAACGACCCACGGTATCGCCGTCATACCACTTGTTCTCCGACGCCAGCTGCTCCGCATACAGCGCCCAGCCTTCGACATACGCCGACCCGGAGCCGAACACGCGGTCGCGGCGATAGCGCGGCAGTACCGTATTCTCCTGCTGCAGCGCGATCTGGAAGTGATGGCCCGGCACCGCCTCGTGGTACACCAGCGTGCGCATGCCGACAACGCGGAAATCCGGCCCCGGCATCGGCGCCCAGAAGACGCCTGGCAGCGTGCCGTCCTTGGCCGGCGGAGAATAATGCGCGGCGGCCGTCTTCTCCGTGAACGCCGGCTCGCGCTTGACCACCACCGGCGCCTTGGGCGTGACATCGAACAAATCCTTGGCCCTGGCCTCGGCGTCGCGCATCACCGCGTCGTAGCGCGCCAGCATCGCCGGACGCGGGTCCGCTTCCTTAGGCTGCGAATCGGCTTCCAGCTTGAGCATGCGCTCCTTGATGCCGCCGTCCTTGTATCCCAGCGACGCCAGCAAACCATCCATCTCCTTCTCGATACGCGCCACCTCCTTCAGGCCGACGTCGTGGATCTGTTGCGGCGTGTAGTCGGTTGTCGTCATGCGGCGCAGCGCCAGCGCGTAGGCCTTGTCGCCGTTCGGCAGGCGCCACAGGCCGGCGTCGGCGGTGGTGCGCGGCAGCTGCTCCTGCAACAGCTTGCGGGTGCGCTCGAACGCGGGCACGATAGCCTGCTTGACGGTGGCAGTGGCCTCCGCCGTGAATTTGGCCTGCCGCTCGGGCGGGACGTCCTTCAAGGCGCCCATGCGCTGCGTCAGCGAGGCGACCAACACGTTCTTCTCGGCGCCGCCGTCGAGGAAGCGGTCCAGCTGCCCGATCGACGATTGCGTGATAAAGGTCGGCATCAGGAAGCCACGCCCCGCGGCGCCCTGCGCGCGCGCGATGCCGGCGTCGATCTTGCCGGCGACGGCCTTCAAGCGCGCCAGATAGTTTTCGACGTCGCGCTGGTTGCGGATCGGATGCTGCTGCGACAGGAAGTTCACGATCTGCACATGCAGGCCGTTGAACTGGTTGAACACAAACTGGTGATCCTCGAACTCCACCGCGTCGACCGCGCCGTGCAGGTTCCACGCGATGGCGGCGGCGCTGGCGCGCTGCTGCGGCGTCAACGAGTTCCGATCGATCGCCGCCAGCTGCGTCAGCGCGGCCTTGGCCTTGGCCACTTCGGCCTTGCGGTATTCCGGGGTGTTGGGCGTGAGCGCGCGGTCCAACCGGTCCTGCTCCTTGCCGCTGAAATACTGCTTCTGCGTGGCCTGTTCCGGATCGCTGCGCACCTTGGCGTCGGCGACCTTGTCGGCCCAAGCCTCGAAGCTGACCGCCTGCGCGGCGATGGAAAAAGAGGCGCCGGCCAGCAGCGCTATGAACCTGGTTGAAGTTTGCATGGGCGTGGGCCTTTATGGGGGAATAAGCACACGAGTGTAGCCCAATCGCGCCACGCGAACCAGCGTTCAACCCGGGGTCGCCGGCCCCTCGCCATGACAGGCCAGGGCCCATTCGACATGCTCGCGCACCAGCGCCGACGGGTGCTCCAGGCGCGCCGTAAGCGCGGCGACGATCGCCGCGTCGCCCCTGGCGCCGGCCGCCGCCGCGTTGCCCAGGCCGACCGCCAGATTGCGCAGCCACCGCTCATGGCCGATGCGCCGTATCGGGCTGCCCTCCATCTTGCGGTTGAATTCCTCCTCGCTCCACGCGAACAACTCGACCATCGAGGCCTCGCCCAGCCCATGGCGCTCGTCGAAATCGGGCAGCACCGCGCGCTGCGCGAACTTGTTCCACGGGCAGGCGGTCTGGCAGTCGTCGCAGCCGTACACGCGGTTGCCGATCAAGGGCCGCATGTCGAGGGGGATCGCGCTTTTCAGCTCGATCGTCAGGTAGGACACGCAGCGCCGCGCGTCGAGCCGGCCCGGTCCCAGGATCGCCTGCGTGGGGCAGACGTCGATGCACGCCGAGCACTGGCCGCAGTGGGCGCCGGTGGGCGGGTCCACCGGCAGCGGCAGGTCGACCAGGAACTCGCCCATGAAGAACATCGAGCCGGCGGTCCGGCTGAGCAGCAAGGTATGCTTGCCGCGCCAGCCCAGGCCCGCCTTCTCCGCCAGCGGCAGTTCCATCAGCGGCGCCGAGTCGGTGAACACGCGGTAGCCGAACGCGCCGATTTCCGCCTTGACCTTGTCGGCCAGTTGCTGCAGCCGCGCGCGCAGCACCTTGTGGTAGTCCCGGCCGCGCGCGTAGACCGAGATGACGGCGGCGCCGGGATCGGCCAGCCGGCGCAGCTCGCGCCCGCGCCAGTCTTCCCCGCCGCCCGCTTCGTCCCCGCTTTCCGCCTCCCTCGGCAGATAGTTCATGCGCGCGCTGATCACCCGCACCGTGCCGGGCACCAGTTCGGCCGGGCGGGCGCGCAGCATGCCGTGGGCGGCCATGTAGTCCATTTCACCATGCATGCCGGCGTCCAGCCACGCCCGCAGACCC
>JBDSKP010000359.1:0-2077 GCA_039916925.1 Duganella sp. | reverse complement strand
TCAGCGCGCGCTGCTCTTCTTCCGGCGGACGCGCCGGCATGTCCGGCGTCGACATCAGGATCAGCAGCTGCGTATTGTTGGAGATGCCGGCCAGCGGCTGGCAGACCACGCCGCCGAAGGAACCGCCGGCGCTGTTTTCCACCTGCGTCACGCGCGCCACGGCCAGGCCGGCCGGGTAGATGCCGTCCAGGCCCGAAGTGACGACGATGTCGCCGACCTGGATGTCGGCGTTGGGCGCGGTGAAGCGCAGCTCCAGCGCGCCGACCTTGCCGCGGCCATAGGCCACGCTGCGCAAGCCGTTGCGCAGCAGCTGCACCGGAATGGCCTGCTCCTTGTCGGTCAGCAGCGTGACCTCGGACGTGAACGGGAACACCCTCGTCACCTGCCCGACCACGCCCTGGTTGTCGATCACCGGCATGCCGAGCATGACGTCGCTCTTGATGCCGCGGTCGAGGATGATTTTGCGGCTGTTGGCGTCGCGCGCGTCGTACAGCACCTCGGCCAACATCGACTTGACGGGCAGCTGCTCGCGCGCGCCCATCAGCTTGCGCAGCTGGTTGTTTTCGACGGTGCGCAACTGCGCCTGCTGCAGCGCCTGGGCGTCGGCGATCTGCTGGCGTTTGAGCTCATTGACCTGCTTTTTCATCGACGACAGCGTGGAGAAGTAATCGCCGACGCCGTAGATGGCGTCGCGCGGCAGCAGCGCGACCATTTGCAGCGGGTACAGCACGGTACCGGCGACCTGGCGCACGGTCGACAAGGTGCGCATGCGCGCGTCGACCAACAGCAGTGCAATCGATATGCACGCGAACACCGTCATCTTGACCCGGGCCGAAGCGCCTTGCTTGAAAAGTGGCGGAGGACTGTATTCCATGACTTCCAATAATCCGGCGCTCCCGCGCCAACGAGACTGTCAACTCACCCAAAGCACCGGGGCCGCTGTTTCGCGGCCCCGTCTTGATCATTCGTAGGAGAAGATCGAGCCCAGCTGGTCCATCCGTTCCAGCGCCATGCCCGAGCCGCGCACCACGCAGGTCAGCGGATCTTCCGCCACCAGCACCGGCAGGCCGGTTTCTTCCATCAGCAGACGATCGAGGTCGCGCAGCAGCGCGCCGCCGCCGGTCAGCATCATGCCTTTTTCGGCGATGTCGGCGCCCAGTTCGGGCGGCGTCTGCTCCAGCGCGTTCTTCACGGCCGAGACGATATTATTGAGCGGGTCGGTCAGCGCTTCGAGGATTTCGTTCGACGAGATCGTGAACGAGCGCGGGATACCTTCGGACAGGTTGCGGCCCTTGACTTCCATCTCCTTCACTTCCGAACCAGGGAAGGCCGAACCGATGGCCTTCTTGATTGCCTCGGCGGTTTGTTCGCCGATCAGCATGCCGTAGTTGCGGCGAATGTAGTTGACGATGGCTTCGTCGAACTTGTCGCCGCCAACGCGCACCGAACCTTTGTAGACCATGCCGCCGAGCGAGATGATGCCCACCTCGGTGGTACCGCCGCCGATGTCGACCACCATCGAGCCGGTTGCCTCGGACACCGGCAGGCCGGCGCCGATGGCTGCGGCCATCGGTTCTTCGATCAGGTACACCTGCGAGGCGCCGGCGCCAAGCGCCGATTCGCGGATCGCGCGGCGCTCGACCTGGGTCGAGCCGCACGGCACGCAGATGATGATGCGCGGGCTGGGCCGCAGCACCGAGCGCGGATGCACCATCTTGATGAACTGCTTGAGCATCTGCTCGGTGACCGTGAAGTCGGCAATCACGCCGTCTTTCATCGGGCGAATGGCTTCGATGTTGCCGGGCACCTTGCCGAGCATCGCCTTGGCCTCGGCGCCGACCGCCTGGATGGTCTTCTTGCCGTTGGGGCCGCCTTCGTGGCGGATGGCGACGACGGACGGTTCGTCGAGCACGATGCCCTTGCCGCGCACGTAGATCAACGTGTTGGCGGTGCCAAGGTCGATCGCCAGATCGTCGGAGAAGTAGCTGCGTAAAAAGCCGAACATTCTCATTTATGCCTGTACTGGTCCCGGGCCGGACCATTCCGGACCGGGAGCCGAGCGACAGCGTACTAGGAG
>JBDSKP010000358.1:0-10162 GCA_039916925.1 Duganella sp. | reverse complement strand
CTGACCAGGTACCCTCGAACAGGAAACTGTCCGGAAAGGTCTGAATACGCGCGGACTCGCGGATCGTGAAGTATCGAACCGAGCCATCCGGACGACGCAGCATGTTCTCGCCGCCGGGCACACCGTGATCGCCCGCCTTCAGCGCTTTCGACGGCTCGTCCAGCGGACTGCCGGTGTGGCCGACATACGCGCGCGCGCCGGGCTGAAAACGATGCGCCTGGAAATCGGTGTTGTTGGGATAGCGCTCCGGATCGGGCAGATCGGCGATCGCGTCCCGCACCGTCAGCCATGGCTGCACGCCCGTGTCTGGATCCGCATCCAGCAGCATGCGAATCTTCTTCTCGATACCCTCAGGCTTCTCCGGCCGGTCCTTGGTGGCCACCTTATGCCGCTTCCAATAATCGCCGCCCTTTGCCCACTGCGACAGCAACAGCGCATCGCTACTATGGGTCTCGGCCGGGAAGGTCCACACCTTATTCTCATCGACGCGGAAGCCGACGAAGAACACGCGCATGCGTTTTTGCGGCACGCCATAGTTGGCCGCGTTCACCAGGCGCTCGTAGACCCGGTACTCGCTACCCTTACCGGTGGCTTTCTGCTTGCGCAGGCGGGCCAGGTGGTCGCCCCATTGCTCGTTGGCTTTCGCCGCCAGCGACGGAAACTCCAGCTGCAGCATGATGTAGTTGAAATAGTCGGAGAAGGTGGCGCGCTTGAGGCCTTTGACATTCTCGAACACGAAGGCGCGCGGCTTGGCCTCGCGCACCGCGCGTATCGCCTGCGGGAACATGTCGCGCGCATCCAGAAACCCGCCGTGCTTGCCGCCCATCGAGAAGGGCTGGCAGGGCGGACCGCCGGTGATCAAGTCGATGCCGCCGTGGTCGTCGTATTTGAAGTGCTTGACGTCACCTTCCGTGACATCGGGCCAGTGACTGATCGGCGCCACTTTCTTGAGCTTGTTGTGCCGCAGCGTGTTGCAGGCGTGCGCGTTCCACTCCACCACCGCGCGGTGCTTGACTTGATTCTCGGAGAAGCCGAGAGCCAGCCCGCCGGCGCCCGCGAACAGCTCGATGGACTCAAGAATACGCGGCGTCGGGAGTGTGAGAAGGGCCGAAAGGACGGCGGTGGCGGGTTGCTTGTACATGTTCTTTGGTATTGCCGGCGAGAGGCGGTGCGGTTTCTAGACGTAATTGGTCCGGCGAATCGGTGTTCACCTCCTACAGCTCAGCACCAGGAAGTAGTGCGGCAGTATAAAGCAAGCGTCCCGATCCGACCAAACCTGGACGGTGGAGACAGCCACCACCAGCAAGCTGCGATCTTCTCACCGATAACTTACCTCCCATATTTTACTGTATGTTTAGCCAGTACTCAATGAAAAAACCTTGTGCTTGCTCAAGTCGGCCTTAGATCTACCTCAATACGCCGCAATTTTACGGTCGGGCCGTGGAGGGGAAGGCGAAGGGACGAATTGAGGGGGAAGCATGGTCGACACCATCGATCAAGCAATGCGTAGCGAGGTGATGAGCAGGGTACGCGGCAAAAACACTCGGCCTGAGCTCGTCGTCAGAAAGCTCGTGTTCGCTGCCGGTTACCGGTACCGGCTTCATGTTCGTTCGCTGCCCGGTTCGCCGGATTTGGTCTTCCCCGGCAGAAAGAAAGTCGTTTTCGTACACGGCTGCTTTTGGCATCGACATGAAAACTGCAAGCTCGCGCGCATGCCCAAGTCGCGCGTGGAATTCTGGGGCGAGAAGCTCAACGGCAATAAGCTCCGCGATGAGCGGGCGCAGGGCGCGCTCGCCGAACTCGGCTGGAAAGTGCTCACCGTTTGGGAGTGCGAATTGGGTGACCTGGGCAAATTGGAGGAGCGGCTGCGCGAGTTTTTGAATCGCAGAACGGAGCCGCAATAGCTCACACCTATTCCGCAAGCTCAAACACAACGCTCATTGGGCTGCTGCCAGTATGAACCTTGTAGTTCACTGGGCCATGATAGATAAACGGCGCACCTTTGCCGCTGGCGAGCTTACTTTCGCGAACAAATAAATGGATCGTCGTCCCGGCTTTTACATGCTCGACTATTTCGCGCCCTTTCTTACTGCTTGGTGTCGTCGAGTTCTGACTTTGCCAGTGGAATGTCCTGTCATCGATCCAGTGGTCCAGGTAGCGATGATCCTCTCCTTTCCCCTGCTTGTTAATCGTTACCAGCAATACTACCGCGTGCTTGTCCGCGAGCGAGACGTGGCCGACATTCCAGTTGCCCACGTTGAAAGTCTCCCCAAACAGCTGTGCAATATCTTCGCGAGAGAAGGACTGCCCAGTCGCCAGATCAATCGGATTGAGAACTGCTTTGAGTCGCGCCAGCGTTCGCATATCTTCCGTGGCGGGCATATCTTCATAATCTGAATTGTTGGCACGAAGCACGTAGTCGCCTTCCGCTGTTTTTATCACTGTGCGCAACAGGTATTGGCTTCCGTCCCCGGTCTCGTCTTGTCGTTCGATCGCCATGACTGCGCCGGTGATCGAACCGGCACGGGTTGGAGTGATATATTCCAGCAGCAGATAGTCCCCATCCACGATAGGATGTTTGCCGCCGTTCATGGAGTTACCTGACGCGCGCGCGATGAAATATCGTTCCGGGTCCAGCTGACCGTGACCACCGCCAAGGACACGGTATTCTTCCGCATCCGCAGTTCCCGTCTTGAAGTGACCGCAGGCGATCTTAAGATTTGGGAAATATGGCAGCTCAATGCGATTGCCCAACCTGGCACTGCGTTTCAGTGGTACGACGTTGCTCGCCGTGCCCGTGGTAACTAGCCTTACCTCATAAGCTGCCAGGCGATAGTCGACCAACTCCTGCACCATCGATTCAAACCGCTGCCGTTGATTCGCCAAAAGTTCGAACGACGCTTTGAAGCGGCCGTCTTCAGTTTGAAAAAATATGGCATTTTTCAGCGCGCGACTAACGCCAATCCAAGCGTTGATAGGGTTGTCGGACCAGTAGCGATGCCAGGCATCCGAAGCTCCATCTTGTAGTTGCTGCTGCGCTGGCGGAAGGTCGGAAAGTAGACTTCGGCGACGTTGCAGCACCTGCCAGGATCGCTCCGATACTGCGGCCGTCGTGGGAGCGGTCTGCCAGCCGTTTAGCTCTTGAAAAGCTTCAAGCAACACCATCTTGAAGCTTTTGGTCATTGCGGTAGTTTCGACCTCGTGCAGGAAAGCTCGATGCTTGGTAGCGACCTGATGCTCTTCGATATTCAGATCGCCCATTTCATGAACCAGCGAATACCAATCACCGTAGTCATTCCGCATCGACTGCATGCTTGCCCCTGAGCGATAAAATTCCGCCAGGGTTGGGCGGCGACCCAGACTATCGCGCATGGCTGAATATTCGCTCCTGATACCGTCGCTATCCAGCGACTTGAGGAATTCGATCAACTGTAAATCGTAGTTCACATAGCAGCCATTGGGAAGTGATAGCCGATTGCTTTCGACCTTCCGCGCGAAATCCGCCAGCTTCTTATAGCTCGCATCAACGCCAAACAACGCCTGCGGCTTGTGCAGGAAACTCTTGTGATTACCGATGAAATCGAGGACGACCAGCTTCTCCTTTCCTTCGCATTTACGCAATCCGCGTCCTAGTTGCTGAAGGAAGAGGATTTTGGACTCGGTTGGACGTAACATCATGACGGTGTCTATCGCCGGTAAGTCGACGCCTTCATTGAACAGGTCAACGGAGAAGATGACAGCCAACCTCCCATCGCGTAAGCGATCCAGCGCATCGACACGGCTCATTGGGGAGCCAGCGTATACGGCGGCACTTATAACGCCTGCCTTGGAAAATTGAGCGGCCATGAATTCCGCATGCGCGATCGACACGCAGAAAGCCAAGGTTCGGTCTTGCTTATGACGTCGCCATTCTGTCAGTGCATGCCTGGCGCGCGCTAACGTCGCCAACTTGTTGGAGAGCTGATCCGGATCGAAGCGACCGCTACGCCAAGGTATTTCGCTGTAATTTACAGACTCGTCGAAGATGCCGTAGTAGTGGAACGGCACCAGCAAGTTCGACTCGATCCCGCTAAACAGACCGCACGTGAAGACCAGATTGTCGTCGCATAAGCTCAAGATGTCGGACTGGTCCGATCGCTCCGGCGTGGCCGTCAATCCGAGCAGGAAGCGGGGCGAGAAATACGAGAGTAGCCGACGGTAGGTAGCTGCGGCTGCGTGATGGAATTCGTCGATCACGACATAATCAAAATGGACAGGGGAGAAGCGCTCTAAATGGCTGTCTTTACTTAACGTTTGTACGGACGCGCAAAGCACATCGACTTCGGTATCGCGGGTCTTTCCCGCATAGGTGCCTACCCGCCCGTGCGGCCGAATTCTCAGGAAAGTTTCGCTCGCCTGATTCAAGATTTCTTCGCGGTGAGCGACGAACAAAACACGCTTGGCACCGAAACGCTCCGCATCAAAGGCGGCAAGCCAGGTCTTACCAAGACCGGTGGCCAGTACCACTAGTCCTCGGGAAAAACCCTCGTCTCGTGTCTCCGCCAGGGCAAATAGCGCATCCGTTTGAATGGACGTTGGCCGAGGCGGTGGCTCCTGCTCCAGGCTCCCCGGTGCGACAGCTAGCGGAAGCGGAACCCGTCGTGCCTCATATCTCGCGATCCATTCATCCGTTAGGGAAATGCTGCGTCTGTCGTCAAAGAGCTCGTCGAATCTTGAGCGTGCCTCGAGGAAGCCATCATCGCCAGGATAATCAATCCGATAATTCCACTCCAGGCCATTTTGCAGGGCTTGTCGGCTGATATTGCTGGAGCCGATAAACGCGGTTCCCGTCAAACCCTTCTCGCTGTCGAACCTCGCGAACAAATAGGCCTTCAAATGGAAACTGCTGCCGGCTGACTCGTACACTTTTACTTGCGCCCCCAAGCCCTGAAGTATCATCAGCAGCCGTAGGGCCTCTGAGTCGGTCACGTCTAGATAATCGCTCGTTAACACGCGAACGCGAGCCGGCGGAAGTTTCTGTTTAGTATCGCCTTTGAGTGCACTTTGTAGATCTGCCAGTAGCAGGCGAAGTCCGGTCGTCTTGATGAACGCGACGGCCATATCGATGTCCGATGCGCGGCTGAGCGCTGCGCCGATGTGAGGCAGGAACGGATCTGCGCCTCCTGTTACTAAGCGTGCCTTCCCCGTTTTCGATCGTATCACGATTGCATTCAGCCATTGTTCTGTGCGGCCGGGGCGCTGGTCGTCAGATATCCAATATTCTGCGCTGTCGAAATCAGGCAGGGCGGCTAGCCATGAATGCAATTGGCTTTCGTTGGCGTCGGTGAAGTGGCGACCATCTTGAACGCGTTCACCGGTTCCGAGTTTGAAACTCAGATAGAAGGCACCGCCAGGTTTAAGCGCACTCCATAGACGCTCTAGCGCCGATGGCAAATCTTCTTGCGGCAAGTGCAGCAAGCTCGCGCAGGCCCAGATGCCATCGTAACATGACCGTTCGCTTACATCGGAAAAATCGCGTATAGCGACGTTGATGCCGGTATGAGCGGCGGCCATGCGCGCAAGTTCGGCTGAGCCATCAAACGCGGTAACACGATAGCCACGTCTCATAAACGTTTTGGAATCTCGTCCCGACCCACATCCGGCATCTAACACCCGCCCACCCACACTAACCTTCGCCAGAAATCGGTCATGCAACTGCGACATGTCTACATCCACAGTATTGGAAAAGAAACGCGTGGCGTTTTGATTGTAGAAGTTGAGCGTGGAAGACATTGGCGGGCGATTTGTGTCTGACATTATTTTGTTTAGGCCATCTTACCTGATATTCCGCAGCAACGTGCAAGTTGAAAATCTATTTGGCGAAAGCAAAAAACCTCCGGTGTAATGATCGCCTATGGCGATGACGAATATTTTTCGGATTTTAAGGAAACTTAAAGAGCACCGCATGAATAATTCAAAAATCAAACCAGACGGCGGCTCGCCAGTCCCCGTTTTTATGCTTTATGTCTAGCGCTGCACGGCAGCCAATCCAGTGACTAGTATCCTTTTAGTGTGCCGGTGTTGATTTTCAACTAATTTCTGTGCGCGATAAATATAAGCTGCAGTTTTTAAAAAATACCACCCATAGGGGCCAAAAACTGAAACGCTGAGTATCAACGATTGCACAGTCTGTGCATTTGAGAAAGCGAATAGTTGAGATAGCACTAAAGGGGAAAACGCGGTCAAAGAAAATATCACGTACGATCCAGAATATACGTAGACTCGCCATTTTCGGGACCATTTGCTTTTATGTCGCTTCTTAAATTCTATTTGAAGATTGCCCGATTGCGGGAGATGTTCAAGGTACGTACGTCCAAGGACGTAATCTCGGAGTGCACGATCGGGTTTTTCAAGTGATAGAAGATATTCGATTTCGTCGCCACTCAACTGCCGGTCGCCAGCAATCGCTTGGTAGCCTTTCTCACGTAAAAACGGATGTAAGGCAGCGTTGGAGCTCACCTCTTCGAAAAACGTCTTTGCAAACGTATATTCATCACGCATGCGACTTCGCTTAATAATCGACAAATCATAAAGAATTTTCCCCGCCCCAACTACACCAAGCAGCAACGTGCCGCTTTTGAGAAGAATATCCAATTCCATAATGGACTCCATCGGTTAATGAAAGTCACAGCGCCTTAGTGGCATGAGGCCGCATATCTGCTAGATCCGAATATAAAAAAGATGCCAATTTTTGGATTGGCATCTTTTTAAATACAAGAATATTTGGCAGGTTGTAATTTTTTCTACTGCTATATAGGCCGCTGCTTCAAACGTCGATATTCCCCGCCCGCAGTGCATTATTCTCAATAAACGCCCGGCGCGGCTCGACGTCATCCCCCATCAGCGTGGTAAAGATCTGATCCGCAGCAATCGCATCCTCGATCTGCACCTTCAACAAGCGCCGCACGGTTGGATCCATGGTCGTCTCCCACAGCTGATCCGGATTCATCTCGCCCAGACCTTTGTAGCGCTGCTTCGACACCACCCGCTCCGCCTCGTCCCGCAGCCAGCCCATCGCGTGATGGAAGTCGACCACGGCCGATTCCTTGGTGCGTTCGCCTTCGCCGCGGCGCACGATCGCGCCTTCGCCGATCAGGCCCTTGAACGTGGCGGCCGCGCTGGCCAGCACGTTGTAGTCCGCGCCCTGCACGAAGTCCGCATCTATCGAGCTGACCTTGATGTTACCGTGATGCATACGCTCGATACGCAGCGCGTGCTTCTCCGACAGCTCGTCCGAAATCACCGTGACCTTGACGGCGATGTCGTTGATCTCGGCCGCCAGCGCGCGCGCCGACACCTCGGCCAGCTCCTGCGTGCTCAGGTCCAAGGTCACGCCGGTCATGATGGCGGTCAGCGCGGCGCGGTCGATCACGCGCGTCAGGCGCATCATGATGACGTTGGCCAGGTTGAACTGACGCACCAGCTCGCCCAGCGGTTCGCCGACGATCGGGTCGGCGCCTTCGCGCGGGATCAGCACCGCGGTGTTGAGCGCGACGTTCATCATGTAGCTCGCTTCCTCGGCGTCATCTTTCAGATAACGCTCGTCGCGGCCGGCCTTCACCTTGTACAGCGGCGGTTGCGCGATATAAATATGACCGCGCTCGACCAGCTGCGGCATCTGGCGATAGAACAAGGTCAGCAGCAGCGTGCGGATGTGGGCGCCGTCGACGTCCGCATCGGTCATGATGATGATGCGGTGATAGCGCAGCTTTTCAACGTTGAATTCATCCGGGCCGATCGACGTGCCCAGGGTGGCGATCAGCGTGGTGATCTGCTCCGACGACAGCATCTTTTCAAAGCGTGCCTTTTCCACGTTCAGCACCTTGCCGCGCAACGGCAGGATGGCCTGGAACTTACGGTCGCGGCCCTGCTTGGCGGAACCGCCTGCGGAGTCACCCTCGACGATGTACAGTTCGCACAGCGCCGGGTCTTTTTCCTGGCAGTCGGCCAGCTTGGCCGACAGGCCCAGGCCGTCCATGATGCCTTTGCGGCGGGTCAGATCGCGCGCCTTGCGGGCCGCTTCGCGCGCACGCGCCGCTTCCACGATTTTGCCGCAGATGATCTTGGCGTCGTTCGGCTTTTCCTGCAGGTAGTCCGACAAGGTCTTGGCGACGATCTCTTCAACCGGGCCGCGTACTTCCGACGACACCAGCTTGTCCTTGGTCTGCGACGAGAATTTCGGCTCGGGCACCTTCACCGACAGCACGCACGTCAAACCTTCGCGCATGTCGTCGCCGGAGATTTCTACCTTGGCCTTCTTGGCGTAGTCCTGCTCTTCGATGTATTTGTTGATGACGCGTGTCATCGCCGCGCGCAGGCCGGTCAGGTGGCTGCCGCCGTCGCGCTGCGGGATGTTGTTGGTGAAGCACAGCACCTGCTCGTTGTAGGCGTCGTTCCATTGCATCGAGACATCGACCGAGATGTTGGTGTTCTGGTCCGACATGCGTTCGCCGGTGGCCTGGAACACGGTCGGGTGCAGCACCGTCTTGGCCTTGTTGATGTATTCGACGAAGCCGCGCGTGCCGCCTTCGAAGGCGAAGATTTCTTCCTTACCGTTGCGCTGGTCGGTGAGCTTGATGTTGACGCCGTTATTCAGGAACGACAGCTCGCGGATGCGCTTGGCCAGGATTTCGTAGTGGAATTCGACGTTGCCGAAGATGGTTTCGTCGGCCCAGAAGTGGACGTCGGTGCCGCGCTTGTCGGTTTCGCCGATGACCTTGATCGGGGAGACGGCGAAGCCGTCCTTCATTTCCAGTTCGCGGTTGACCGGCACGCCGCGGGCGAATTCCATGAAGTGGACCTTGCCGTCGCGACGGATGGTCAGCTTGAGCGTTTTCGACAGCGCGTTGACGCAGGAGACGCCCACGCCGTGCAGGCCGCCGGAGACCTTGTACGAGTTCTGGTCGAACTTGCCGCCGGCGTGCAGTTCGGTCATGACGATCTCGGCGGCGGAGCGCTTCGGATCGTGCTTGTCGTCCATCTTCAGGCCGGTCGGCACGCCGCGGCCGTTGTCGGTGATCGAGATCGAGTTGTCCGAGTGGATGGTGACGTGGATTTCCGTGCAGTGCCCGGCCAGCGATTCGTCGATCGAGTTGTCCAGCACTTCGAACACCAGGTGGTGCAGGCCCGTGCCGTCCGAGGTGTCGCCGATGTACATGCCGGGACGTTTGCGTACTGCTTCCAGACCTTCGAGGATCTGGATCGATGCTGCGCCGTATTCTTCGGTCGGTACCACTGGGGCTGGATTCTCTGCTGGGATGGCGGACATGGACTGCTTTCTCTGTGTTTATCTGTTGCTGGTGTTGATTGGGGCCTGCTGGTTTGGCGGATTACGCGCTTCGCGCTAATCCGCCCTACGTGGATCCGTTGATCCGATGCCGCCGATGGCTTGCGGCGGCGTTGTCCGGAATCACGTAGGGCGGATTAGCCGTCAGGCGTAATCCGCCGCCTCTTAGATCCGCATCGGCATGACGACATACTTGAAGTCCGCGTTCTCCGGAATCGAGATCAGCGCCGACGAGTTCGAATCACCGAGGGCGACGTTGATCTGGTCGCACTTCAGGTTGTTCAACACGTCGAGCAAATAGGTGACGTTGAAGCCGATGTCGACGCTGTCGCCGCCGTAGTCGATCTCCAGTTCCTCGACCGCTTCCTCTTGATCGGCGTTGGTCGAGCTGATCTTCATGCTGCCCGGGGTGATGATGCAGCGCACGCCCTTGAACTTGTCGCTGGTCATGATGGCGGCGCGCTGCAGCGAACGCAGCAGCTCGTCGCGGCCGATCGTGAATTCGTTCTTGTAGCCCTTCGGAATCACGCGCGTGTAGTCGGGGAACTTGCCCTCGACCAGCTTCGAGATCAGTTCGATGTCGGCGAAGGTCAGCTTGACCTGGTTGGCGGCGATGTCGAGCTGCACCGTTTCATCGTTCTCTTCCAGCAGACGCTGCAGTTCGATGATGGTCTTGCGCGGGATGATCACTTCCTGGCGCTCGAAGGTTTGCTCGGTCTCGACCTGGCAGAACGCCAGGCGGTGGCCGTCGGTGGCCACGGCGATGACGTTGTTGCCGTCCAGGACCAGCAGCAGGCCGTTCAGGTAGTAGCGGATGTCCTGCTGCGCCATCGAGAA
>JBDSKP010000357.1:0-4598 GCA_039916925.1 Duganella sp. | reverse complement strand
ACCTGACCTCGACCGGCAAATTATTCCTGTCGGTGGACGAGCCGAAGGCGATCCGCGCCTATGCCACGCGCACCGGCCTGGCCGGCCACAACAAGAATTCGATTACCGACCTTGCCAAGCTCGAGCGCGAGCTGAGCCTGGTGCGCACGCGCGGCTATGCGCGTGACAATGAGGAGCTGGAACTGGGCGTGCGCTGCATGGCCGCCGGCATCCACGATGACAGCGGCAAGTTGATCGCCGGGCTGTCGATCTCGGCGCCGGCCGACCGCCTGCAGGAGGATTGGCTGGACGATCTGGTCACGACCGCCGGCCAGATCTCCGCCACGCTCGGTTACATGCCGGTCGAATAAACCGGCGAGATGGTGTTGGTGGTCAGCGCGGCGGGCTTGAGCGCCTGCAGCCAGCTGCGCATGCGGCCGGCGTCGGCGGTGCGCGACTGCTTGCCCTTGGAGTCGAGGAACACCATGATCACCGAACGGCCTTCGATGACGGCCTGCATCATCAGGCAGCGGCCCGCCTCGTTGATGAAACCGGTTTTCTGCAAGCCGATCGCCCAGTCCGGGTTGGCCACCAGGTGATTGGTGGTGCCGAACTGCATCGGCCGGCCGTTGGCTTCGACGATGGCCTTGGCGTCGGTCGAGAACTGGCGCAGCATCGGATGCTGGTACGCCGCCATCGCCAGCTTGGCGAGGTCGCGCGCGCTGGCCACGTTCATTTTCGACAAGCCGCTCGAATCGACATAATGCGTGTCGGTCATGCCCAGCTCGCGGGCCTTGGCGTTCATCGCCTCGACAAACGCCGGCTTGCCGCCCGGATAATTGCGGCCCAGCGCCGAGGCGGCGCGGTTTTCCGAACTCATCAGAGCGATATGCAGCATGTTGGCGCGGGTCAGCTGGGCGCCCACGCGCAGGCGCGAGCTGCTGAATTTTTCGCGGTCGACGTCCTCGTCGGTCACGGTCAGCAGCTCGTCCATGTCCTGGTTGGCTTCGACCACGACCAGGCCGGTCATCATCTTGGTGATCGAGGCGATCGGCAAGGCGACGTTGGAATTTTTTTCAAACAACACTTCGGAATTGGCCTGGTCCAGCACCAGCGCGACGTTGGACTTGAGGTCGAGCGGATCGTGCGTCGCGCTCAGGCCGGCCAAGTCGCCCATGGTCGGCACCGGCGGCGCGGCGGTGATCATCCGCTGGTAGACCACCTTGCGGCGGCCGTTGACCATGGTCACGCGCTTGACCAGGCGCTCGCTCGCCTCGGCGGCGGCCACGCGCACCGGCTGGCGGGCCTTGCCTTTTTTGACGTGGGCCTTCTTCGGCGCGGCATCGGCGGTCGCGGCCTGGGCGGCGGTCAGGCCGGCGGATGCGAACATCAGCGAAATGAGCGCACTTAACGCTAGTTTATACATTCATATCCCCAAAAGAAGAAAAGCCGGATTTCACAATCTGTAGTTGCAGTGTAGCAAAACCGTGTGCAAGCGCAAGCTAATTTATCCTTGCCGGCATCTTTGGTTGCGTATCTGCAATATACTTAAAGCAAGCTAGTCCTAAGCGACAAATTTAACAAATTCTTCAACCGGCATACGCTCCGTGATCAAAGAATTCTCGATTTTTGTCGTGTCGGCGTAACCGAGGGCCATGCCGCACACCACGGTTTCATTGTTGGGGAGACCAAGAGCGGAACCTATGACCCGATGATACTGGGTAAAGGCCGCTTGCGGACAAGTATCTAGGCCCCGTGCCCGCGCCGCCACCATAATGCTCTGCAAGAACATCCCGTAGTCCAGCCAGGAACCCTGCTCCATCACGCGGTCGATCGTGAAGATCAGGCCTACGGGGGCGCCGAAGAACTCGTAGTTGCGCCCGTGCTGGGCCGCCATGCCGGCCTTGTTGTCGCGACCGAGTCCCAGCAGCGCATACAAATCCCAGCCGACCTTGCGGCGCCGGTCGATGAACGGCGAGACCCACTCGCGCGGGTAGTACGCGTATTCCTCGGTGTGCAGCCTGGCTTGCTCCGGATCATTATGTATGGCCAGGATCGCCGAAGACAACTCCCGCTTGCGCTCGCCTTCGAGCACATACACTTTCCACGGCTGCGTGTTGGTGCCGGACGGCGCCCTGCCCGCCACCCGCAAGATCTCGGTGACGTCCTCGCGCGCCACCGGTTGTGGCAGGTAGGCGCGGATCGAGCGGCGCGACGTGATCGCCGCGTCCACCGCCTGCTGTTCTGGAGTAGAAATCATGTGCCCTCGCTAGTAGGTTTGTTTTTGCTGACAACGAAGAACACCCCGGCGACCGCCAGCGCCATGCCGACGATGCCGAGGGCGTTGAACGCTTCGCCGAACATCAGCCACGCCATGATAGCGGTGGTCGGCGGCGTCAGGTACATCAGGCTGGTGACCTGGGTGGCGTCGCTGCGGCGTATCAGCGCGAACAGCACGAAGATGGCGCCGATCGACAAGCCCAGCACCGACCACGCCAGCGCGCCGACGAACTGCGGCGTCCATCGCACCGCAGCAAAATCGGCCGTCAAGCCTTCAAATATGATAGCCAGCGGCAACACCACAATAGTGGACGCGGCGAACTGGATCACCGTGCCGGTGCGCAGGTCGAATTGCGGGCAGTGGCGTTTTTGATACATGGTGCCGACCGTGATCGACAGCAGCGCCAACACGCACAGCGCGATCGCGTCCATCGACAGCCCGGTCAGCTTGATCTTGGCGGCCACCACCAGCGCGACGCCGCCGATGCCGAACAGCAATCCCAGCCACTGGCGCGGCCGCACCTTTTCACCGATCAGCGGGGCGGCGAAGGCGGTCAGGATCGGCTGCATGCCGACGATCAACGCCGACAGGCCGGCCGGCATGCCCTGCTTGATGGCGCACCAGACGCCGATCAGATAGCCGGCCTGGACCAGCACCCCGGCCAAGGCGATGTGGCGGATTTTCCCGTGCGGCCAGGGCGCGCGCAACACCAGCACAGCCGGCACCAGCAGCAGCAGCACGCCCAGAAAGCGCATCACCAGGAAGGTCAGCGGCGGCGCATACGGCAGGCCGAACTTGGCCACGATAAAGCCGCTGCTCCATAAAAGGACGAAAAACAACGGCATCGGCGACAAAAATGTCGCGTGTCCGGCGGGCGCGGGAGCGGGTTTTGGGGCTGAAACGGCGGTGGGGGTATCGGGCATGAAAACTTACTATCGGACTGAAAGGAAATCGAAGGCCGGCAAACGACATCGAGGCGGCGTCGGCCGAGTCTATCATGGCGGCCCGATCAGCATCGGCGCGGCCCTCAACGCCAGCACCAGCCCCACATCCGGGCATGCGCCGCGATAAGTTTTGGCTGGGAAATGCTGCCTTAAAACGATGTTTCATGCCGTGATGCAATGCACAAAAAATCGCTTGACTTAATTTCCCAAGGCCGTAAAATTGGCTTTGTTGCGTTGCACAATTTGGTCGGTTTGAAACGTGGATGTTCTGTTTCTCGCCGAGCTAGAACGGCAGTATCCAATTAATGACTATTTTTCTGGAGAGTTAAATGTTTTCGATCCCTGAGCAATTTTCCAATGCGACCAAAGCCAACTTTGAAGCGCAGTTCGCCATCTTCTCGGCCCTGACCAACAAGGCGTTTGAAGGCGTGGAGAAGTTTGTCGACCTGAACCTGACCGCCGCCAAGGCGTCGCTGGAAGAGTCGTCGGTCACCACCAAGCAACTGCTGTCGGCTAAAGATCCGCAAGAATTCTTCTCGCTGGCATCGGCTCAGGCCCAGCCGAACGCTGAAAAAACCCTGGCGTACGGTCGTCACCTGGCGAACATCGCCTCGAGCACCAGCGCCGAGTTCAGCAAAGCCGCCGAAACGCAGATCGCTGAAACCAACCGCAAGGTGATCTCGCTGGTGGAAGAAGTCAGCAAGAACGCCCCGGCCGGCAGCGAAAACGCTGTTGCCCTGTTCAAATCGGCCTTGGGTAACGCCAACGCCGGCTACGAGCAGTTCAGCAAAACCGCCAAGCAAGCTGTCGAGTCGATCGAGAGCAATGTCGCTCAAGCGGTGAACCAGTTCTCCGCCGCCGCCGCCAAGGCCGCTCCGGCACGCAAGTAAATCAGGACACTGGCCGGCGCCCAGGCGCCGTTCCTTGGTCTCCTCGATATCCGTGGTATCTCCGGCGGATGTCCTTAAAAGCCCTGGCACCGCCGGGGCCTTTTTTTTGCCCGCCGCTTATTCGCCCAGGTAGGCCGCTTTCACGCGCGGATCGTCGAGCATGTCGCGGGCGTTGCCGGTCATCGTGATGTTGCCCGAATCCATGACGTAGCCACGGTGCGCGGCCTGCAAGGCCAGTTTGGCGTTCTGCTCGACCAGCAGGACGGTGATGCCTTCTTTCGAGACGTTGCGGATCACCTCGAAGATCTTGTCGACCATGATCGGCGATAGCCCCATCGACGGCTCGTCGAGCAGCAGCAGGTTAGGATGCGACATCAGCGCGCGCGCCATCGCCAGCATTTGCTGCTCGCCGCCCGACAGCGTGCCGGCCATCTGCGCCGCCCGCTCCTTCAGGCGCGGGAACACGTCGAACCACTTGGCGATATCGGCCTCGATGCCGGCCTT
>JBDSKP010000356.1:0-1976 GCA_039916925.1 Duganella sp. | reverse complement strand
TATCGTCGGCTTTTCCGATTTGCTGATGGAGACGGCCGGCAGCGACAATCCGGAACGGCGCCAGCGCCTCCTGGTCAACATCAAGGAATCGGCGCGGCTAGCCGGCAAGCTGGTGGACGATCTGCTGAGTTTTTCGCAAATGGGCCGCGCGGCCTTGTGCCCGGTGCGCGTGCGCATGACCGATCTGGTGCGCGGCTGCATCGACAAGCTGGCGCCGGACACTCCGGCGCGCCGCATCGACTGGCAGGTGGAGCAGTTGCCGGAGATCGTCGCCGACCCGTCGTTCCTGCAGCTTGCGTTGTACAATCTGCTCTCGAACGCCGTCAAGTTCACGGGACAGAGCGATCCGGCCGTCATACGCGTCACCAGCGAGCAGCTGCCCGACGAAACCGTGTTCCATATAGCCGACAATGGCGTCGGCTTCAATATGGACTATGCGCACAAACTGTTCGGGGTTTTCCAGCGACTGCACCGGATGGAGGACTTCCATGGCACGGGCATCGGCCTGGCGAACGTGCGGCGGATCGTCGAGCGCCACGGGGGCCGCGTCTGGGCGCGGTCGGCGCCGGGCGAGGGGGCCACGTTCTCCTTTGCCCTCCCCACCGATACCAATACCGATAAAGTTTGAGGCACGCCTATGTTAAAGCCTATCCTGCTGGTTGAAGACAACCCTCACGATCTGGAGCTGACGCTGATTGCGCTGGAACGCAGCCAATTGGCCAATGAAGTGATCGTCGTGCGCGATGGCGCCGACGCGCTCGATTATTTGCACGCGCGCGGCGGATTCGCCAACCGGGAACTGGGCAACCCCGCCGTGGTGCTGCTCGATTTAAAACTGCCCAAGGTCGACGGCCTGGAGGTGCTGGCCGAGATCCGTGGCAGCGCCACGCTCAAGAGCGTTCCGGTGGTGATGCTGACGTCCTCCCGCGAGGAGCAGGACCTGATCCGCAGCTATGAACTGGGCGTGAACGCCTATGTGGTCAAGCCGGTCGATTTCCAGGAGTTCGTGCGGGCGATCGCCGACCTGGGGATATTCTGGGCGGTGCTCAACGAGCCGCCACCGGGGTCGCACCGCTACGTCAAGCCGCAGTAGTGGGGCTGCCCTTGCGCAGCAGGTGGCGGATGCGCGAACTGAGGGTTTCGACGGTATAGGGTTTTTGTAGCAGATTGACGCCCGGCGGCAGTCTGCCGTCGTGCGACAGCACGCCTTCCGCATAGCCGGACGTGAACAGGATGTGCGCGTGCGGCAGCTTGGCGCGTACCAGTTCGCTCAATTCCAGGCTGCTCACGCGGCCCGGCATCATCACATCGGTAAACAGCAGGTCGATATGGACGCCGCCGTTGACCAGGCGCGTCGCCTGCTCCGCGTTGGCGCTGCTGAGCACATGGTAGCCCAGCGTCGCCAGCATGTCGACCGTCGCCGCGCGCACCGCCTCGTCGTCTTCCACCACCAGAAGGGTCTCCACGCCGCCGGTCAACGCCTGCAGCGCGACGTGCTGCTCGGGCTCGGCCTGCTCCTCGCTGCGGCGCAGGTAGATCTGTACGCAGGTGCCGGTGCCCAGGGTGCTTTGCAGCGCGATCTCGCCGCCGGACTGCTTGACGAAACCGTAGGCCATGCTCAGGCCAAGGCCCGTGCCCTGGCCGGTCGGCTTGGTGGTGAAGAACGGCTCGAACGCGCGCTGTATCACCTCCTGCGACATGCCGGATCCGGTGTCGGCGATTTCGATCAGCACGTAGTCGCCCTGGCCGTCGCCGATCTTGGCCAGCTGCTCCGAGCCGGCCTGCAGGTTGCGGGCGCGGATGGTCAGCGTGCCGTCGCCGCCCATGGCGTCGCGCGCGTTGATGGCAAGGTTCAGGATCACGTTATTGAGCTGGCTGACGTCGACATCGGTATTCCACAACCGCGGCGCGATGTCGGCGATCACCACGGCGCGCGGACCGAGCACGCGGCGCAGCATGTCGTCCATGTCGGCCAG
>JBDSKP010000355.1:0-2430 GCA_039916925.1 Duganella sp. | reverse complement strand
GACACGCCGAACAGGTCGTGCACCGTGTAGTAAGGGTGCGACGGGATCGAATCGAGCGGGTGGCCGTCGGCGCCCAGGTTGTCTTTCACTTCGATGCCGTCAGGGTTGCTCGAACCGACTTCGTGCAGCGCGATCAGGTGGGCGGCGACCAGGCCGAGCAGCACCAGCGGGATGGCGATCACGTGGAACGCGAAGAAGCGGTTCAGGGTGGCGTCGGAGACGACGTAGTCGCCGCGGATCCACAGCGACAGGTCCGGTCCGATCAGCGGGATGGCGCCGAACAGGTTGACGATCACCTGCGCGCCCCAGTACGACATCTGGCCCCACGGCAGCAGGTAGCCGAAGAAGGCCTCGGCCATCAGGCACAGGAAGATGGCGAAGCCGAACAGCCAGATCAGCTCGCGCGGCTTGCGGTAAGAGCCGTACAGCAGCCCGCGCGTCATGTGCAGGTAGACGATGATGAAGAAGGCCGACGCGCCGGTCGAGTGCATGTAGCGCACCAGCCAGCCCCACGGCACTTCGCGCATGATGTATTCGACCGAGCCGAAGGCGAGATTGGCGTCGGGCTTGTAGTGCATCGTCAGGAAGATGCCGGTGACGATCTGCAGCACCAGCACCAGCATCGCCAGCGAACCGAAGATGTACCAGAAATTGAAGTTTTTCGGGGCGTAGTACTTACCCCATTGGTCGTTCCACAGCTTGGTCAGGGGGAAGCGGTCGTCGACCCAGCCAAGTGCTTTTTGTGCCACCGGCGCGTTCGCCGGCAGTTTTGTCTCTTTGAAAGCCGCCATGATTTACGCCTCGCCTTTCTCGTCTTTGCCAATGACCAGCTTGTTGTCGCTCAGGAACATGTAGCGCGGCACCTGCAGATTGTCCGGCGCCGGCTTGTTTTTGAAGACGCGGCCGGCCATGTCGAAGGTCGAGCCGTGGCACGGGCACAGGAAGCCGCCTTCCCAGTCGTCCGGCAGCGAGGGCTGCGGACCGGGGGCGAACTTGGACGAGGGCGAGCAGCCGAGGTGGGTACAGATGCCGACCGCGACGAGGATGTCGGGCTTGCGCGAGCGCCATTCGTTGCGGGCGTACTCGGGCGTGAATTCGTCGGGATTGCGCTTCGATTCGGCGTCGGCGACCTTGCCGTCGGTCTTTTTCAGCGACGCGACCATCTCCGGCGTGCGCTTGATGATCCAGACCGGCTTGCCGCGCCATTCAACGGTTTTCATTTCCCCGGGGTTCAGCGCCGAGATGTCCACCTCGACCGGCGCGCCGGCGGCCTTCGCCCGTTCCGACGGCTGGAAGGTGCTCACCAGCGCCCCCGCGGTTGCCAGACCCACTACACCACCCGCCGCGCCTGTTGCGACGAGCAAACCGCGACGGCCGGAATCGACCTGCTTTTCGTTACTCATACAAACCCCAATCAGTCAAAGTGCGAACAAAATCTGGAAACCGCGAACAACAACCGGAAAACTGAAAACTTGATGAAGCACGAATGTAGCTTCTAGCAACCTTAAATTATAAGGTAACCGTGTAGCGAATTAAAGCAAAAACGTTGCCGTAGCCCCAATTGGAGCGTTTTACGCACCGTTTTGGGCTTGATTTTTGGCGGACTCCGCCCTATGACGGGAGGGGGTGTTTTCGCGAATTGATATAGGTCAAACTTATAACGTAAATCCCCGTCCAAATGCGCGAACCGCAAGCGTGTTTGGAATCTAATTGAAAAAATAGTATGATCCACACGCTGTTTTGTTCACAAATGACCACACGTCGGGGATGTAAATATGGCAATGATGCAAGAATTTAAAGAATTCGCGATGAAGGGCAACGTGGTCGACCTCGCCGTCGGTGTGATCATCGGCGGCGCCTTCGGCAAGATCGTCGATTCGCTGGTGACGGATATCGTCATGCCGCCGATCGGCAAGCTGTTCGGCGGCCTCGACTTCGCCAACTACTACCTTCCGCTCAACGGCCAGGCCGCGAACCTGAGCCTGGTGGAAGCGAAGAAGCTGGGCGCGGTATTCGCCTACGGTAACTTCTTCACGATCCTGCTCAATTTCATCATCCTGGCCTTCGTCATCTTCCAGATGGTGCGGCTGATGAACCGCGCGCGCAACCTCGAGGCGCATCCGCTCGTGACGCCGCCGCCGGCCGAGGACATCGTGTTGCTGCGCGAAATCCGCGACTCCCTGAAGAAATAAACAGAAATAAACAAGGACGCCGTCCGCCGGACGGCATGCTCGAGCTATGCGACGACTGTGGTTATTGTTTGCGCAAACGGTGACCGTCGTTTTGGCGCTGTATTTCGTTTATGCGGCCGTCGGGCCGCGCGGCGCGGCGCCCGTGCGCCTGCAGCAGATGGGCAGCCCGGAGCGGCCGGCCGTCATGCTCGAGGCCGGGCCGGGCAAGGCGCCGGCGTCGGCCATCGGCTCGTACCGG
>JBDSKP010000354.1:0-4051 GCA_039916925.1 Duganella sp. | reverse complement strand
TGGGCGCCTGCCGCAACGCGTGGCGCAACGCCTGTTCCGCCTGTGCCATGTCGCCGTGGTTCTGGTAGATGACGGCCAGCGTGTTGTAGCCGTTCAGGAAGGACGGATCGGCCTCGACCGATTGCCGCGCGGCCCAGTAGGCGTCGTCGATGCTGCCGGCCGACAGCAGCTCGGCGGCGCGGTTGTTGAGGTACATGGCGACGATGGTGTGCTCCTCGAGCAGGCGGGCCGTTTCGCGCGCCTTGGGCGGGACCGGGATGAAGTCCACCGTCAGCGCGTTGGAGTTGTCGATCTGGTAGCCGTCGATGTAGGAGGTGCGCTTCCTGCCCAGCACCAGGTTGACGTGGTTGCTGGCGAAGTACAGGTTGCCGGCGCGGCTCCAGCTTTCCTCCATCTGGATTTGCTGGTACTGCACCGTGAAGTTGAGCTCGCGCGCCAGCGCCGCCGTCATGATCACCAGCGACAGGCAGTTGCCGGCGCGCGCCTCGAACGTCTGGACGGCGTTGCGCGTCATGGCCGAGTCGTATTCGAGCTTGAGCTGGTCGCGCCGGTACAGCGCGTCGAACAGCGCGCGGCGCGCGTCCTGCTCGCCGGGGCGGCGGGGCAGGTCGTGCTTGAGGTAGTCGCGCATGCGGTCGTTGAGCGCGAAGATGGTGGCGGTGTCGATCGGCGCGGCCGGCGCCTTGAACAGCTGGTCGTGGAACAGTTCGGACATCGGCGCGCGCTGCGCCGGCGGTGGGGTGGCGCAGCCGCCAACCAACAACGCGGCGGCGCACCAGAGCATGGCCCATGGCTTCATGACATGTCTCCCTTTGCTGCGGAGCACAAGGCCGGCGCCGCACCAGGCAGCGGACTCTGTGTTCCGCCTGGGGAAAGTATCTGCCGCTAACCGGGCGCTGTCAATGCGTATTCCATGATGAGCCGCGGGCGGCGCGGTGGCGGATTACGCTGCGCTAATCCGCCCTACGTGTAGCCGCGTCGATGCGTCGGACGGCGGCCGCATCAGCCCAGCGGACGCACGTCCACCGGCCGGCCTTCGCCGTCGAAGCGCAGCGCCACCGCCACCGCCCCGATGCCGATGCTGGCCAGCGCGTCGCGCAGGTCGTCCACCTCCACCTCGAGGTCGGCGGTGATGTCGAGCGGCTTGTCGCACGTGGCCAGCACGTCGGCGCCGGCCGACAGTTGTACCCGCAGCACCATTTCATCGTCGACATCGGTCGGCGCGATGATGGCGCTCACCTGGTCCGGCGCGTGCGACGCCAGCGCCTCGTTCAGCTCGGACAGCACGCGCAGCATGTCGTATTCGGCCTGGCCCTGCGCGCGGGCGCCGAAGAACAGGTCCTGGTACAGGAAGTTGAGGGTGAGCGCTGGATCGGCGCCGCGCCCGCGGCCCAGGCAGCGCGCCACCAGCGGCGCGTACTGCCCGGTCCATTTCTGGTAGCGCTCGGCGCGTTGGGCGAAGTGGGCGTCGGCCGCCTGTTCGCCGGCCGGCACCTGGTAGAAGGCGTCGTCGGCGCGCTTGAGCGCGAAGCCGAGCAAAAAGCGCAGCTCGACGGCGCTGTCGTCCGGGCCGAAGCTGGTCGGCGACCACCCGCCCGCCATGCTGCGCTCGAGCGCCGGCGCGGCGGCGATTTTCTTCTCGGTCAGCGACTGCGCCGCCTCGCGCACCATGCTGTGCAGCTGGCCGTAGGTGACCCGTTCGAACTCGCTCAGGTCGTAGGCGTGGCTGACCAGCACCACCCTGGCTTTCGGGCTTTCCAGGCCGGCGCCGGTGAAGCTGGCCAGCAGCGCGTCGTAGGCGTCGCCGTCCTGGAAGTCGGCGGCCGCATCGAGGCCGCCCCGGCTGTGCACGAACACCGGAATGGCGAAGGCGTCGATCTCCATCTCGGGCGCGCCCTCGCGCCGCAGCGGCAGGCTGGCGGCGCCTTCCTCGACGGCGTTGCGCAGGTAGCGGTAGCCGTCGAGCGCGCCGTCGATCGACTCGTCGCGCGCCAGTTCGATGGCGCCGTACAGCACCTCGTCCTTGCCTTGATTGAGCAGCTTGCGTAGCAGGCGCTGGAAGTCGAGCGCCTTTTGCGCCAGTTCGGCGCGGGTGCTGTCGGCCACGATGTCGTTGTTGAATTCGCCGTCCGACAGGTCCAGCGCCAGCGCGCACAGTTCGGTGGTTTGTTGCTCGTCCTTGAGTTCCGGGGAGTTGGCGGATTTGCGCGGCACGGGGCGCTTGTTCTTAGGCATGTGGGTAAGGTCGTCTTATCGTTCGTGGTGGAAGGCTTCGTGCAGTTCGTCGAGCAGGTCGGCGGTGTCGTCCTCGGTCAGGCCGAGGTGCTGGCAGGCCAGCGCGCCGCCCTTTTCCCATTCGTAGGACATGGCGCGGCCGTGGAAGCGCTGGATGCCTTTTTCGGCCAGCAGCGACAGCGCCACCAGCGAGCGCACGGCGTCGTCGGTGGCCGCGTCGTCGAGCACGCGGTAGTCGTGGTGCAGCAGGATGGCCCAGGAGACGTCCGGCGACAGCCCCCAGTTGCGCGCCAGCAGGCAGCCGATGGCGGCGTGGTTGGTGCTGTAGCGCTGGTCCTCGACGGCGGTGAACGGGCGCTCGGGCTCGTGGCAGGCGTCGGCGTAGGTGTCGGCGTAGTCGGCGAAGCGGTTCATCAGCAGCGGCACGCCGATGTCGCAGAACAGGCCGAAGGTGTGGGCGATGTCGGGCGGGGCGATGCGCAGCTTGCGCGAGGTGAACACCAGCGCCTGGGCGCGCCGCGCGGAGATTTCCCAGAACGCGTTCAGGTCGGCCTCCTTGCCCTCGATGGCCTGGCGCGCCAGCAGCCCGGTCAGCAGCGCGGCGCACTGGTCGACGCCGAGGAAGTTGATCCCCTGTTCGACCGACTTGGCCTTGCGGGCGGCGCCGAAGAACGGCGAATTGGCCAGCTTGAGCAGGGCGCCGGACATGCCGACGTCGTTGCCGATGATGCGGGCGATGCGGCGCGGCGACGGATCGGACTGGGCCAGCTCGCGCTGCAGGTCGACGAGCAGGCTGGGCCGTGGCGGAATGCGGATGGAGCGCATTAGTGCTTCTTCCACCGCGTTTTCTACTGGCATGGCTGGGGCTGCAACTGGCATCATGTTGTTCTTTAAGGCTACGGGCTTCAGGGCTGCACGGCTGCGCGCAAAAATCGTGGCACCGGACCAGCGCGGTGCCGACAATTGCCGAGCATGCTTACCCGTCATTATCGCCGCAAGCGCGCGCCGGCAGCGCGAATTTATCGGGGTTTAATTGCTCCTTGGCTATATTTTGTCGCTAATTGCCGCCAGCCGGAGGATTTAGATGATGATTCGATAATGAATTTTCGTGCGCCGGTCTTGTCGTGCGGTCCAGATTGGCATTTAAAATACCGGGATGGACCATGTTATCGCAGGAATCAATTTCAGCGCGCCGTCGCACCAGGTGGCGCGCCAGCTGATCGGCGTGACCGTGCTGGTCGACGGCGTCGGCGGGCGCATCGTCGAGACCGAAGCGTACGACCGCGACGAGCCGGCCTCGCATTGCTATATCGGCGAGACGCCGCGCAATTTTTCGATGTTCGGGCCGCCGGGGCGCAGCTATGTGTATCGCTCGCACGGGCTGCACTGGTGCCTTAATTTCGTCTGCCGCGAGGAGGGGCATGGCGCCGGTGTGCTGATCCGCGCGCTGGAGCCGACGGCGAGGCTGGACCGGATGCGGGAGCGGCGCGGCCAGCAAGACGTGCGACTGCTGTGTTCCGGCCCCGGCAAGCTGAGCCAGGCGCTGGGCATCACGCGCGAACTCGATGGCTGTCGGCTCGACCGCCGACCGTTCGTGGTGCTGGCGGCGCCGTCCGGCGTCGAGGTGGTGGCCGGTCCACGCATCGGCATCAGCAAGGCAATCGAGCTGCCATGGCGCTTCGGCAAGGCGGGCTCTCGTTTCGTCAGCGCCCGGTTTCGCTGAAGTCGGTTATGTTTGCGGCATGAAAAAGACCTTCACTATCCCTCCCGCCCTGCTCACCCTCGTGCTGGCTTCAACGCTGGCTGTCAGTGCCTG
>JBDSKP010000353.1:0-4060 GCA_039916925.1 Duganella sp. | reverse complement strand
CAGCACCTGTTCGACAACGGCTTCGGCATCAACGCCAAATTCGCCAAGACGTGGACCAAGGCCTACCAGGGCGGCGAGTACGTCGGCCAGCTCGAAGGGGTGGCGCCGACCGCATCGTCGATCGGCTTCCTGTATGAACGCGGCGGCGTCAACGCCTCCATCTCGTTCGACTACACCGGCGAGTACACGCAAAGCACCAACGTGCTGGCCGGCTTTCCGAACAAGGTCGATTCGCTGACGTGGATCACCGCCTCGGCGTCGTGGGACGTCACGCCCCGCGTCACGCTGTTCGTCGAAGGCAAAAACCTTGGCGACGCCGTCATGCGTTCGAACCTGGGCCGCGCGGACGCGCAGTACGGCTTCGAGACCTGGGGCCGCACCTACGCGGCCGGCATGAGCGTGAAATTCTGATTATGACCTCCTCGATAACGATGACGACGGCGGACGGCGCGCGTCCCGCCGGCTGGCTGGGCTACGCGCTGACCACCACGCTGCTGTGGGGCGTGTGGGGCGCGTTCGCCGGCCTGCCCGCCCAACAGGGCTTTCCCGAAACGCTGATCTACGTGGTGTGGGCGCTGACGATGGTGCCGCCGGCCCTGCTGGTGCTGGCGCGGGCAGGCTGGCGCGTGCGGCGCGACGGCCGCGCCGTCTTCTACGGCCTGACGATAGGCCTGCTGGGCGCCGGCGGGCAGATGATATTGTTCTACGCGGTAAAGGCCGGACCGACCTACCTGATCTTCCCGCTGATTTCGCTGTCGCCGGTGATCACGATCGCGCTGTCCTACCTGTTCCTGCGCGAGCGCACCGGCCGCCTTGGCGTGGCCGGCATCGTGCTGGCGGTGTGCGCGCTGCCGCTGTTCGACTACACGCCGGGCGGCGCGCCGCAGCAGTACGGCCTGTGGTTCGTGCTGGCCATCGGCGTGCTGGTCGCCTGGGGCCTGCAGGCGTATTTCATCAAGCTGGCCAACGCCAGCATGGACGCGCAAAGCATCTTCTTTTACATGACGGCCAGCGCGTTGCTGTTCATCCCGGTGGCTCTTGCAATGACGGACTTTTCGCAGCCGATCAACTACGGCGCGGACGGGCCGCTGCTGGCCGCCGTCACGCAGATCCTAAACGCGGTCGGCGCGCTGACCCTGGTGTACGCCTTCCGCCACGGCAAGGCGCTGGTGGTCTCGCCGCTGGTCAACGCCGGCGCGCCGCTGCTCACCACCGTCATCGCCATGGCGCTCGCCGCGACGCTCCCCAGCGGCTACAAGCTGGCCGGAATCGGGCTGTCGCTGGCTGCGGCGCTGTGCCTCGCGCTGCAGCCGGAAGACGCGCCCCCTACCTGAACCAACGAAATCCAAGGAACACAATATGCGATATCTACTTAATCTGGTGCGGCGCCACAAGGCCGGCGAGGCGGCCGGCATCTACTCGGTGTGCTCGGCCCACCCGCTGGTCATCGAGGCGGCGATGGAAGTGGCGCTGGCCGCCGGCCAGCCGGTGCTGATCGAAGCGACCTCGAACCAGGTCAACCAGGATGGCGGCTACACCGGCATGACGCCGTCCGCCTTCCGCGATTTCGTGCACGGCATCGCGGACCGCGCCGGCCTGCCGCGCGAACGCGTGCTGCTCGGCGGCGACCATCTGGGCCCGAACGCCTGGCAGGACCGGGCGGCCGGCGACGCCATGGCGCGCGCGGAGGTGCTGATCGAACTGTACGTGCTGGCCGGCTTCCGCAAGATCCACCTGGACTGCTCGATGTCGTGCGCCGGCGATCCGGTGCCGCTGCCCGACGCCATCGTCGCCCGCCGCGCGGCGCGCCTGTGCGCCGTCGCCGAAAACGCGTGGAACCGGGCTGGCGGCGAGGCCCCCGTCTACATCGTCGGCACCGAGGTGCCGGTGCCCGGCGGCGCCCACGAGGACCTCGACGAGCTAGCGGTGACGACGCCGCAGGCCGCCGCCGCCACCAGCGCGGTCCACCGCGCGGCCTTCGCCGAAGCCGGCCTGCGGGACGCGTGGCCGCGCGTGATCGGTCTGGTGGTGCAGCCAGGCGTCGAGTTCGACCACCACAAGGTGATCGACTACCGCCCGGAACAGGCGAGCGCGCTGAGCCGCTTCATCGAGAGCGAGCCGACGTTGGTCTACGAGGCCCACTCCACCGACTACCAGGTCCGCGACAGCCTGGCCGCGCTGGTGCGCGACCATTTCGCCATCCTCAAGGTCGGCCCCGGCCTGACCTTCGCGCTGCGCGAGACGCTGTGGGCGCTGGCCGACATCGAGGAGGAAATGCTCGACGGCCGCCCCGGTTCCGATTTCAAGAACGTGGTGCTGGAGACGATGCGCGCCGAACCGGGCTACTGGCTCAAATACTACGGCGACCCGGTACGCGCGCGCTTCGACCAGCAATTCAGCCTGAGCGACCGGATCCGCTACTACTGGCCGCATCCGGCGATCCAGCGGGCACAAAGCCTGATGCTCGACTACCTCGAACGCAACGCGCCGCCGCTCACGCTACTGAGCCAGTACCTGCCCGCCCAATACGAGGCGGTGCGCGAAGGCCGCCTGCGCAACCGGCCGGCCGATTTACTCAAAGAAGGCGTGGCCAGGGTGCTGCGCCAATATATGGACGCCTGCGCGACAGGCGCCGCAACAAGGGAGTTGGAAACATGTTAGTAGTGGATAAGAACCGGACGATCCTCGGCCTCGGCGAAGAACAACTCGACGCGGCAGGCGCCGGCCTGACCGCGCGCGAAGTCGCACAGCAAGGCAACGTGTGGCCGGCGATCGCCGATTTGCTGGCGAGCCGGCGCGCCGACGTCGACGCCTTCCTCGGCCCGCTGCTGGCGCGGCCGAACCTGCGCATCGTGCTAACCGGCGCCGGCACGTCGGCGTTCATCGGCGAATGCCTGGCCCCCGCCCTGCTGCGCCGGGGTTTGCGCGCCGAAGCCGTGCCGACCACCGACCTGGTGTCCGGTCCACGACTGTTCCTTCAGCCGGCCGTGCCGACCCTGCTGGTGTCGTTCGGCCGCTCCGGCAACAGCCCGGAAAGCGTGGCGGCGGTGGCGCTGGCCGACCAACTGGTCGCCGGCGTGCGCCACCTGGTCATCACCTGCAACGCCGACGGCGAGTTGTATCGCATGGCGCAGGGCCGCGCCGACGCGCTGGCGCTGCTGCTGCCGGACGTCACGCACGACCGGGCCTTCGCGATGACCACCAGCTTCACGTCGATGCTGCTGTCGGCCGCGCTGGCGTTCGGCGCCCTCGCCGGCGACGCGGTGGCGGCGCCGGCGGCCGCCGCACCGCGATTGCAGCTCGCCGCGCTGCCGTTGTTGCAAGCGCTGGTCGAACAGCGCTTCAGCCGCGTCGTCTACCTCGGCAGCAACGAGCTGCGCGGGCTCGCGCGCGAGGCCGCCCTCAAGCTGCTGGAGCTGACCGACGGCCGGGTGGTGGCGCTGTTCGATTCGCCGCTCGGCTTCCGCCACGGCCCTAAAACCATCGTCGACGGCGGCACGCTGGTGCTGGTCATGCTGTCGAACGACGCGCACGCGCGGCGCTACGACCTCGATCTGCTGCGCGAACTGCGCAACGACGGCCGCGCCGGCCGCGTGCTTGCCCTGAGCGGCATCCCAGAACCCGCCCTGGGCGCCGATTGCGTGGCGCTCGACGGCATGGCCAACGCCGGGGATCTGGCGCTGGCGCTGCCGTATATCGTATTCTGCCAATGCTACGCGCTGCTGCAGTCGCTGGCGCTCGGCCTGCGGCCCGACACGCCCAGCGTCTCCGGCACCGTCAACCGCGTGGTGCGCGGCGTGACGATCTATCCATATCAAGGGGAAAACGATGTTTCTGGGCGTTGACGGCGGCGGCACCAAGACCGCGTTCGCACTGGTGGACGCGGACGGCAACGTGCGCGCGCGGCACGAGGAAGGCAGCGCCTACTATCTGGAAGTGGGTATGGACGGCGCCGCCGCGATGTTGGAGCGCGGCTGCCGCGCGCTGTTCGCCGCCGCCGGCGTCGGCCCGGACGACATCGCGCAAGCCTTTTTCGGCCTGCCGGCCTACGGCGAGGACC
>JBDSKP010000352.1:0-3027 GCA_039916925.1 Duganella sp. | reverse complement strand
CAGCCATGTCAGGCCAAAAACAAGGAAGCGACGGTGAACACGATACATGGTGGGCCTGGTGGAAACATGATGTTCTATTGTAGCGCGCCAACATTCGACAAGGAAATATCTATTGCAACAAGTGAATAATTTCACGATGGCGTCATATACGTGTCATAGAATCGTACAGTTAAACCCACATTTCGCAAGCGATAATCGTGAAAACCGCCAGCCAGACGCTGCACCGTAGCAACGCCTCCGCCGCCCCCGGCGCCGCGCGCATCCCCCCGGACGTCGAAGACGAGGAGGCCGTGTTGCGCGCGCATCTGTCCGACATCGTTGTGCGCCGCCAGCTCAGCGCGCTGTTCCAGCCGATCGTCAACATGCGGAGCGGCGACATCATCGCCTACGAGGGCTTGATACGGGGGCCGTCCGACAGTCCCCTGCACGCGCCGATGAACTTGTTCAAGGCGGCGCGCGCCGCCGGCCTGACGACGCGGGTCGAGCACCTGTGCAGCCAGGTGATACTGGCGCGTTTCGCCGAGCTCGACTTGCCGGGCAAGCTGTTTCTCAACGTCAGCCCGGAATGCCTGCTGCGGCACGGGCCGCGCCACGGCGACACGCTCGATTACATCCAGCACATCGGCATCAATCCGGACCGCGTGATCATCGAGCTGACCGAGAACCAGCCCACCTACGACTACGAACTGATGCGGGAAGCGGTGCGGCACTACCGCGCGCTGGGCTTTCAGATCGCCATCGACGACCTGGGCGAGGGGTTTTCCAGCCTGCGCCTGTGGTCGGAGTTGCGGCCGGAGTATGTCAAGATCGACATGCATTTCACGCAGGGCATCAACGACGATCCCGTCAAGCTGCAATTTGTGCGCTCGATCCAGGAGATCGCCGAAAAATCGAACACGCTGGTCATCGCCGAGGGCATCGAGACCCAGGCCGAGCTGTTGGTGATACGCGATGTCGGCGTCGCCTACGGCCAGGGCTATCACCTGGGCCGCCCGCATCCGCAGCCGGCGCGCGCGTCGTCGGCCGAGGTGGTCAAGGCGCTGGCGCGCCACGGCGTCGCAGTCTATCCGCGGCGCAGCGCCGAAAAGCACGCCGCCACCATCGTCAAGCTGCTGCACCAAGTGCAAACGGTGCCGCCGGTCATGACCAACAACGAGGTCTACGAGATCTTTTTGAAGGAGCCCAAGCTGCTGATCATCCCCGTGGTCGACGGCGACGCGCCGCTGGGCCTGATCAGCCGCTTCGACATGATCGACCACTTCGCCAGGCCGTACCAGCGCGAGCTGTACGGCAAAAAATCGTGCAGGCAGTTCATGGACCGCAAGCCGCTAATCGCCGACCAGGACACCACCTTGCAGGAGCTGAGCTTCCGCATGGTGCAGGCCGACGCCCACCACCTGTTCAACGGCTTCATCATCACCGACCAGGGCCGCTATCTGGGCCTGGGCACCGGCCACGACCTGATGCGCGAAATCACGCAGATGCAGATCAACGCGGCGCGCTACGCCAATCCGCTGACCCAGCTGCCGGGCAACGTGCCGATCAACGAGCACATCGACCGGCTGCTGGAGAGCGGCACGCGCTTCTGGGCCTGCTATGTGGACCTGGACCATTTCAAGCCGTTCAACGACGTCTACGGCTACCGCCGCGGCGACGACGTGATCCAGCTGACCGGCGTCATGCTCAGCGAGCGCTGCGACCCCAACCGCGATTTCGTCGGCCACATCGGCGGCGACGATTTCATGGTGCTGTTCCAGAGCGAGGATTGGGAGTCGCGCTGCGAGGGCATCCTGGCCGATTTCGAGCACAACGTGCGGGAGTTCTACAGCATCGAGGACCGCGAGCGCGGCGGCTACCTGAGCGAGGACCGGCAGGGGAAGAAAGTGTTTTATTCGTTGATGAGTCTGTCGATCGGCGCGATCCGAGTCGAGCCGCGCCAGTATTACACGCACCACCAGATCGCCACGGCGGCGGCCGAATCGAAGCGGCAAGCCAAGAAAATCCACGGCAACAGCCTGTTCCTCGACCGCCGCCAGCAGCCGCAGGGCTAGACGTCAACGCGCCCGCCCGCGCGGCGGCGCCGTCCTGCGCTGCTGCGCGCGCCAGAGCCGCGCCAGCTCCAGCGCCTGGGCGATCACTTCCGGCGCCATGTCCAGCGCCATCTTCTTGCGGTTGCTGGCGGCGGCCACGTCGCCGCCCTCGGCCGCCAATGTCAGCCACATGAAGGACCGCACGTTGTCGCGCTTGACGCCGCGCCCGCCGCCATACATCCCGCCCAGGTTGAACTGCGCCAGCGCGTGGCCCTGCTCGGCCGCCTTGCTATACCACTTGACCGCCTGCACATCGTCCTGCGCCACGCCCAGGCCGTTGGCGTACATGACGGCCAGGTTGTTCTGCGCGCTGGCGTCGCCCTGCTCGGCCGCGCTGCGGTACCAGGCCACGGCGCGCGCCTCGTCCTTGGCCACGCCATGGCCGTTGGCGTACATGACGCCGACGTTGAACTGGGCGTTCGGCGCGCCCTGCTCGGCGGCCATCCGGTACCACTCGAGCGCGCGCTGCTCGTCGCGGCCGACGCCGCGCCCGCGCGCATACATGCCGCCCAGGTTGTACTGCGCCAGCACGTGGCCGGACTCGGCCGCGCGCCGGTACCATGAGAACGCCAGCTCGTCGTCGCGGTCGACGCCCTTGCCGTTGGCCAGCATGATGCCCAGGTTGAACTGGGCGTCGGCGTCCTCCTGCTCGGCCGCGCGCGACAGCCACGCGTAGGCGCGCAACTGGTCGGCCTCGACGCCCAGGCCTTCGGAATAGGCGACGCCGACCAATCGCTGGGCCACCGCGTCGCCCTGCGCCGCGGCCTGCCGGAACCACGCCAGCGCCTGCGCGTCGCCGCGCGGGACGCCGTGGCCGTGCTTGTACATCAGTCCGAGATTGAGCTGGGCGTTGGCGTCGTTTTGCAGCGCAGCCTTGCGAAACCACGCCAGCGCCAGGGGTAGTTGCGGCGCACGCCCATGCCATGGACATAGGCCT
>JBDSKP010000351.1:0-1683 GCA_039916925.1 Duganella sp. | reverse complement strand
TACATCTCGACCGGCGGCGGCGCCTTCCTGGAATTCTTGGAAGGTAAGACCTTGCCGGCGGTGGAAATCCTGACGCAGCGTGCTGCGGCGCAATAAGATAGTGATAAAAGCACGGTCGTGCGGTGTAGCAAATTGCCAGTAAAATCCTAGTAATAGCTGAAAAAAGCCCGGTTTTTGAAAGTTTGCTACAAAGATTTGTAGTTTGGCTACATTTGTAGCCGATTTGAACTACCGAACCGGGCGACACCAAGCTCAACAGAGGCTTAGAGTGCAGCTTTCCTGGTTTTTTCCTGGCCTCCGCCGCCATTGCGGGGGCTGTCCGCATGACCTAACGCTCAAGGAATCCTATGTCCCGTAGTACCAAAATTGTCGCAACGATCGGCCCGGCTTCTACAGATTTCAACGTTCTGGTGAAAATGATACGCGCCGGGGTGGATGTGGTACGTTTGAATTTCTCGCACGGCAAGGCGCAGGACCATATCGACCGCGCCAAGCTGGTGCGCGAGGCGGCCGCCGAGTGCGGACGCGAAGTGGCGATCATGGCGGACATGCAAGGTCCTAAGATCCGCGTCGGCAAATTTGAAAATGGTAAGATCGATCTGACCAATGGCGACAAGTTCATCCTGGACGCCAAGTGGGGCGAGAACGGCGAGTTGGGCAACCAGGAGCGCGTCGGTCTGGATTACAAGGCGCTGCCGCAGGATTTGCGCGCCGAAGACAAGCTGCTGCTTAACGACGGCCTGATCGTGCTGGTGGTCGACAAGATCGTCGGCCACGAGATTTACACCACCGTCAAAATCGGTGGCGAGCTGTCCAATAACAAGGGCATCAATCGCCAGGGCGGCGGCTTGACCGCGCCGGCGCTGACCGCCAAGGACATGGAAGACATCAAGACGGCAATGAGTTTCCAGTGCGATTACCTGGCGATCTCGTTCCCGAAAAGCGCGACCGACATGGAAATGGCCCGCACCCTGGCGAACATCGCCGGCGAGCCGTTCAACCATAAGCCAATGATGATCGCCAAGATCGAGCGCGCCGAAGCGATCCCTGTGCTGCAGGAGATCCTCGACGCCTCCGACGGCATCATGGTCGCCCGTGGCGACCTGGCGGTGGAAGTGGGCAACGCGGCGGTGCCGGCGTTGCAAAAGCGTATGATCAAGATGGCGCGCGAGTCGAACAAGCTGGCGATCACCGCGACCCAGATGATGGAGTCGATGATCTTCAACGCCGTGCCGACCCGCGCCGAAGTGTCCGACGTGGCCAACGCCGTGCTGGACGGTACCGACGCGGTGATGACCTCGGCGGAAACGGCCTCGGGCCGCTATCCGATCGAGACCGTGGAGATGATGGCCGCCATTTGCGTGGAAGCCGAGCAGTCCGAGTACAACAAGCTCGACGCCGACTTCCTGAATGTGACCTTCACCCGCATCGACCAGTCGATCGCCTACGGCGCGCTGTTCACCGCGCACCACCTGGCGGTCAAGGCGATCGTCGCGCTGACCGAGTCCGGCTCGACCGCGCTGTGGATGAGCCGTCACAACATCAACACGCCGATCTTCGCGTTGACGCCAAGCGTGACGACCCAGCGCAAGGCGGCGCTCTACCGCAACGTGAAGGCATACAATCTGGCGCAGGCTGGCGATAGCGCCGAGGTGCTGAAGCAGGCTGAAGACTTGATGGTGC
>JBDSKP010000350.1:0-8379 GCA_039916925.1 Duganella sp. | reverse complement strand
GGCGAGACCAACTACATCAGCGCGACCTTGCGCCTGTACCTCGACGTGTACAACATCTTCGTCAACCTGTTGTCGCTGCTGGGCATCGCCGGCGGCAGCCGCGATTAAGCGGATCGGTCAGCAGCATCGAAAAAGCCGGCCTCGCGCCGGCTTTTTTTATTGGCCACGGAATCGAATGACCTCGGATCCACGCACCTGGAAACGGCTGCTGGCGACGACCTTGTCCTCATCGTCGACCAGCGCCAGCTCGTGCCGCCCCGCCACCGGATGCCAGGCGTAATCGCCCTCCGCGCCGCCGAGCGGCGCGCCGTCCAGCCGCCACCTCAGGCCACTCGCACCCTGCGCATGAAAAACACCCGCTCGATACTTTCCGGAATATCCGGGTCGAGCGCGATGATCCCCGCCTCCCCCGGATACAGTATCCTCGGCGCCCGCCCCGCGTCATCGACCAGCGCGACGACCGGGCTCCCGGTCCCGGCCAGGAACCACTCGCCCCGCGCGGCCTCCAGCGCCGGCTGATAGACGATCCGCTGGCGCGCCACGCCCGAGGGCGCTGTCGGCGCCCGGCCGGGCGCGTCGCGATGCAGGTAATCGACGACATCGCGCCACACCGGCGCCGCCCCCGTCACGCCGGAGACGTCCCACATCGGCTGGCCGTCGAAATTGCCGACCCAGACCCCGACCGTGTAGCGGTCCGTGTAACCCAGGCACCAGTTGTCGCGCATATCCTTGCTGGTGCCGGTCTTGACGGCGCTCCAGAAGGTCGTGGCCAGCTCGTTCTTCAAGCCGAAGGTCAGGCTGCGCGCGCCGCGGTCGGCCAGGATATCGCCGACGACGAAGCTCGCCCCCGGATCGAGCACCCGGCGCGGCGCGGGTGCCGGCGCGCCGGCCAACGACAGCCGCACCGGTCCCGCCATGCCACCGTTGGCCAGCACGCGGTAGGCGTTACTCAACTCCAGCAGCGAGACCTCGGCGGAGCCCAGCGCCAGCGAGTAGCCGTAATAATCGGCCGGTTGCGTCAAGCTGCCCAGGCCCACATCGCGCAGCCGTTCGTGAAACCGCTCCAGCCCCGTCATCACCAGCGTGCGCACCGCCGGCACGTTCAATGAACTGGCCAGGCTGGTCCTGACGCTGACATACCCTTTGAAATCCTTGTCGTAATTCTGCGGTATGTACAGGCCGGACGGCGTGGAGATATCGACCGCCGTGTCGTCCATCAGCGAGGCCGCAGTGATCAGCTTGCGCTCGATCGCCAGCTGGTACAAGAAGGGCTTGAGCGTGGACCCGGCCTGCCGCAGCGCGGCCACGCCATCGACCTCGCCGTCGCCGGCGTTGCCGACATAGGCCAGGATGTCGCCGCTGGCGTTGTCGAGCACCACCACCGCGCCATCGCGGACGTTACGCCCCTGCAGCGACATCAACTGCTGCCGCAGCACGCTCTGCGCATAGCGCTGCAACCCGCCATCCAGCGTGCTGCGGACGGACTGCCCGCCGCTGGTGAGCAGCCGCTGCGCCACCTGCGGCGCCGGCGGCAAATCGGCCGCCAGTTGCGGACGCCCCAGCGCGACCAGGATGCGCAACTCGATATCGCTGCAGGTGGCGGGCATTCTGAGCTCGTGCCCCAACGCGCAGGCGCGCTGCGAGACGATCCCGGGCGAGGCCGACGGCCCGCGCAGCAGGCTGGCGAGTATCACAGATTCCGACTGGTCCAGGCCCGACGGCACCTTGCCGAACAGGACGCGCGAGGCCGCGCCCACGCCTTGCAACTCGCCGCGATACGACACCAGGTTCAGATACGCCTCGATGATCTGCTCCTTGGTCCAGGTGGCGTCGAGCTGGCGGGCGGCCTTGATCTGGTCCCATTTCTGGCCCCAGCCGCGGCCCTTGGCGCCGGGGCGCAGGTCTGGATGCAGCAGCGCGGCCAGCTGCATGGTGATGGTCGAGGCGCCACGCGGCCGCGCGCGGAACAGGTTGTCCCAGGCCGCCTTGGCGGCGGCGCTCCAGTCGACGCCACCGTGCTCATAGAAACGCTGGTCCTCCGCCCGCAGAATGGCGGCCGGCAGCGCCGGGGCGATATCCTTCAACTCCACCCACGGCAGGCGGCGCACCGCCATGTCGATCCGCAGCGACTGCACCGGCTCGCCGTGACGGTCCAGCAGCGCCGCCTCGGACGAGCGGAAGCCCGCGCGCACCTGCCCGGGAGTCGGCACATCCTGCGGCGCCGCCCGCGGAGCGGCGGCACGGGCGCTGCCGGCCAGCGCCAGCGCCAGTGCCAGGCATAAGACGGATCTCATTTCACCCCCAACGGCGCGTTCGGCGACTCCCCGAACATCTCGGGGCTGTACATCGCCTCGACGCGGGTCGGCGGCAGATTGAACTGCCCCGGGTTATTCAGCCGCACCGTGTATTCGACGCTCCACTTACCCTTCGGGACGAACTGGTAGAACGCGTGGAAGCCCTCGAACGTGCGTTCCTCGAACACCGGCCCGACCCAGCCGGTACGCCGCTTGCCCGCGTCCAGCTGCGCCGAATCGCGCCCCAGCCCCGAACCGAGCACCGTGGCGCTGGCCGGTATCGGGTCGTCCACCACCACCCAGGTCATGTCCGACTGCGCCTCCAGATCGAGCCGCACCCGGTAGACATCGCCGCGCGACCACGCGCCTTTGACCGCCTGCTCGACCGGCGTGACGGTCTTGGCGATCTTGTAGCCGCTCGACAGCGGTTCCTTGAGCGGCACGGCCGCCAGGGTCTGCAACGTGACCCACGGCTTGCCGGTGCCGGCGTGGGTCAGCTCCAGGGTGCCGGCGCCGCCGCGCGGCCATGGCAGCATCGCCTTGCCGGCGCTGGCGTCGCCACCGAAGGCGACGCTCTTGCTGGCCTGCCCCAGGGTGGCGCTGGCGGTGCCGGTCACCTTTTGGCTCTCGAACTTCTGCGCGAAGCGGTCCAGCGCCAGCACACCCCAGGCGTTGGCCACCGTCGTGCCCCAGCGTCCGGAGCGCTGCCGTCCCAGCGCGCCGCGCGCCAGGCGTCCCATGTCGTCGCGCCAGGCGGGATTGTCGGCCATCGCCAGCAGCAGCCGGTTGGCGTTGCCGTCGGCCGACGCCATCAGCCACCACCAGTCGTCGGTGCGCTCGGTCGAAAAGCCCATCGTCGTACCCTGCAGATTGAGGCGCGAGCGCAGGATCTGCTCCGCCTTGGCCAGCCGCTCGGCGCGCTGCGGCAGCTTGTCCGAGCGCCGCAGGATCAAATACCAGTCGATGACGGCCGATGTGGGCCACAAATTCGGCTCGATGGTGAACGATTCGAGCTCGCCGGCGTTGACGCCGTTGGCGCGCGACAGCGCCTCCAGCGCGGCGATCTTGCGCACCGCCAGATCGGCGGTCGGCAACGCCGAGTACAGCGTCACCCTGCCCTGCACGAACGCCAGCAGGCCGGACTCCATGCGCGCCTTGAGCTCCGGCGGCAGGCTGTAGCCGGCCTCCTGCGAAACCGACAGCACGTAGGCGGTCAGGCTGTCGCTGCCCGACTGCATGGTGGCGAAATACTTGACCAGGCCATTCGCGTCCAGATGCGCGGGCAGCGCCTCCACCGCCGGCTGCCACAGCGCGGCATCATGCAGCGCGACCGCGCGCGAGACCATCTGCTCGAAGCAACGGTAAGGATAGTCGCTCATATAATCGCGCACGCCCGGCATGTCACCGCCCAGCATGGTGGCGAACCGCGCCCGCACGCCGCCACGGCCCGGCAGGGCGTCCTCCGGCGATTTCACCGCGACGCTCTGCTTGTGATCAAGCTGGAACAAGGTCGCCTGCGTGGTGCGCAACGGCACCGCCACCACGACTTTCTGCTTGACCTTCAGGCGGTCGCGCGAGGCCGGCGCGTCGGGCACGCCGGCGATGCTGGCGCTCACGTCCCACGCCAGCGACGACACGGACGGTGGCACCTGATAGTCCCAGCCGGCTTCCCGCGCCTGTCCGGCCTCCAGCGCCACCTGTTGCGGCTCCAGCGCCTTGCCGCCGGCCGTGGCGCCAAGCGTGACCTTGACGGCGGCGTCGGTCGTGTTACGCAAGGTGAAGCCGGCGCGGAAGCGGTCGCCCTCGCGCACCACCGCCGGCAGTCCTGACAGCAGTATCAGATCCTGCGAGCTGCGCACCTCGGTACGGCCGGTGCCGAACAAATCCGCCTGCGCGTTGGCGACGGCGACGATACGGAAGGCCGTCAAGGAATCGTTGATCGGCACTTCCACCGAGGCCTCGCCGTTGGCGTCGAGCGCCACGCGCACCTTCCAGAACAACAGCGTGTCGAACAGTTCGCGGCCGCCGCCCTTGCCGCCGCCGCCGCCGTGCGGCACGGCCTTGCGGCCGAAATGGCGCTTGCCCACCACCTGCATCTGCGCGGTCGCGGTCTGCACCTGCAGGCTGCGTTGCCGCATCATCGTCTCCAGCAGATCCCAGCTGGCGTTGGGCATCAGCTCGAGCAGGCCGACGTCGACCGCCGCCAGCGCCACCTCGGCGCCGGCCGGCGGCGCCGACCCGTCGGCGCGCGTCACCTTCACCTTGACGGCGGCCTTGTCGCGCACCTTGTAGACCTGCTTGTCGGACGTCACCCGCACCTTCAGCTCGTTGGCCGACCAGCCCACGCGCAGCGGCGCGATCCCCAGCTTGTAGGCCGGCTTGCCCAGATCGACCAGCGCGGTGGGCTGCACGCCCGCCACGCGCCCGCGCACCACCAGCGCCGACACGTAGACGTTCGGAGCGTACGCCTTCTTGACCGGTATCGTAAACACCGGAGAGCCGGCGCTCAGCGGCCGCACATAGGTATCGATGACGCCTTCGCGCTCCACCGTCACCAGCGCGGTCGCCTCGCGGAACGGCATGCGCACCTGGAAGCTGGCCGTCTCGCCCGGCTCGTAGCGTTTTTTCTCCGGCAGCAGGTCGATGCGGTCGTTGTCGGTGGCGCTGAACCACCAGTCGTCGCCGTCGGCCACCCACATTTCGCGGTTGGTCGTGGCCGCGTGCTGGCCGCCGTCGCGGGTTTGCGCGCGCAGGATCAGGTTGCCCGAGGCGGGCGCCTTGACTTGGCAGATCAGCAGTCCCTTGGCATCGGTCTTGCCTTCGCAGGCCGCGCCCAGCGCCTTGACTTCGCTGTTGTTCTCGTAGGCGTAGAAGCCGCCGATCAGCCGCCGGCGGTGCGCGTACGACTGCCGCTGGAAAAAGTCCACCGACACCGGCGCGTCGGCCACCGGCTTGCCCCGCAGGTCCAGCACCACCACCTGGAATTTGAGCGCGCCCTTGCTCATCACCCAGCCATCGGGCTGGATGCCGATCACGTAGTTCGACGGCCACAGTGGCACGCGCGTGGCCGCCGACAGCGTCTCGCCGTTGGCGTCCTGGTACGACATCTCGGCCACCAGTTCGTGCGGCACGGTGACGGCGGGCAGCTGGTCGAGCGTGACGCGGGCGCCGCCGGCCTTGTCCAGGGTCAGGCTGCGCGTCTTCAAGCCGCTGGCGGCGCCTTCGGCCGCGTTGGCCCCTTCGCCGCCGTCGTCGAACACGCCTTCGTCCTCGTCGAAGCCGCCCGCCTGGCGCTCGACGCCGACCTTGACGTCGCCGCTGCTGAAGGTGAAGTTTTCGTAATCCTCAAAGCTGACCTGCTTGTCCCGCACCGCCGTGCGCAGCTGCACCGGCGCCCCGCCCGCGCCACCGCCGGACAAGTAACTGAGCTGCAGATCCAGATCGAGCGACTTGGCCTGCACGGCCGGCGCCTTCGGTCCTTGCAGCAGCGCCTTCATGGTCGGCACGCGAAACTGCTCGACGCGGAAGCGCCCCGCCACGCGGCCACCCAGCAGCACCTGGTACCACCCCTGCTTTGCGTCGGCCGGAATCGCCCAGTCGTTGGCGGCGGTGGCGTTGGCGCTCCAGGAGATCGGCAGTTCGTAGCGCTGCTCGCTGCCTTCGTGGACGAGGAAGATGCTCGACGGCTGCGCCTTGCGCTCCTCCGCCGTCAACTGGTTCGTGTCGTAGGCGGGCCGCTGTTTGCGCGGCGCGTCGGCCGCGCCGACCAGCGCGATCCCCTGCTCCACGTGGCGGCGCAGGAAGTGCTTCATGTGCACCGTCTCGCCGGCGCGCAGCAAGGTGCGGTCGAATACCGTTGCGGCGATGACGTTGTCGACCAGCTGGCCGTCGGTCGGCACGTTGAAGCGCCAGTTCTCGATGCCACGGTCCCAGTCGGACAACGTGAACGTCATGTCGTCGCCGCTGCGCACGCTGACGAAAAAGCCGCCGCGCGGCTCGCACGCCGTCTCCGCCAGCTCCTGCGCGATGCGCGCCACGCCGTCGCCGTCGGTCGCGCCCTGCCACACCTGCTTACCGGCGCAATCGCGCACCGACACCTGCGCCTGCGCCACCGGCTTGCCCTTGTCGAGCGACGTCACCCACACCAGCGACGACTGCGCGCCGCGCTTGAAGTGCGCCACCAGATTGGTCACCAGCGCGGCCGAACTGACGTAGGCCGTCCCGCGCTTGCCGGACAAGGCCGCGCCCAGCCTGGGGCTGGCCAATTCCACCACGTAGAAGCCCGGCTTGCGCAGCGGGATGCCGACCACTTCGAACGCCCGCGCGCCGCCCGGTTTTGGCATCGTGAAGCGCTGCACCGCCGCCGTCCCGGCGCCGGCCAGCAGCGGCTTGTACAGGCTTTCGCCATAAAGCTCGCTCGGCTGCCAGCTACCGCTGTAGCTCATACGCTTGAGCCAGGCGATGATCTGCTGGTCCTGCTGCTCGCGCGTGCCGGCGTCGTTGACGCGCAGCGACGCGCCCTCGACCGACGCCTTCATGCCGGCCACCTTGGCTTCGATATTGCGCACGGTGACCGGCAGCAGGCGGTCGCCCCTGGCCTCGATGATGCCGAAGCGCGCCGGGAACTTGACCAGCGGCGGCTGCGCGGCGGTCTGCACGGCCATCGGGAAGCGCGACTGGTTGACCAGCGGCCGGCCGGCGTCGTCCTTCAAGGCCGCCGGCAGCGACAGCATCAACCTGGCGTTCTCGGGGAACGGCCCCGGAATGGCGAGGTAATCGACATATTCCGCGCGGCCCTCCTCCTTCTCCAGTTTGGGCTTGAAGACCTTGCCGTCGGGGGCCGTCAGGCTGACCGCCATCGCGTCGGCCGCGCGCACCGGCGCGGAAAACTGCAGCCGCAGCGGCAGGAACGGAACGCAGCCGCCCTTGACGGCCAACCGCTCGCACGTGAGTTTGGCGGTGAAGTCCGGCCGCGTTTTGAACGCCAGCGTTTGCGCCTGGGCGGTGGCGACGCCGCTGTCGGCGGCGATGCCGGCGCCCCAGACCAGCGCCACGCCGGCATCGGCCGGCAAGGGCCGCCTGCATTGCAGCACCACGATCGGCAGCTTGCCGAGGCGCTTATCGCGCACCGCCGTCGTCGCGCGCCACAGCACGCCGCGCGCCTCGAAGTACAGCGACAGATAGCGGTCGGCGAAGTCCTTGCGCTGGTCGAGGATGCGCTGGCGTTCGGCGCCGCCGAGGATGCGCACGCCGATTTTCTCGTGCACGCCGTCGGCGCGGCACCAGGCATTGGCCGCGATGGTGACGTCGCTGGCCGGCGCGTCGAGGCCGAGCACGAAGATCTGCTGCTCGTCGACACGGCTGCTGCCTTCGCGCGGCAGCGATTCGACGATGGCCGGACCGCCGGTGTCGAAGGCGAAGGCGCGCTCGCCGGCCAACGCCTTGCCGGCCAGGTCCCTGGCGTCGGCCTTGACGGTGAAGCGGCAGGCCACGCCGGCCGGCAGGTCCCTGGCGAAATCGTAGCTCCAGTGTTGGCCGTCGACCCAGCGCCCCTTGCCCGGCTCCGGGCAATCGACGGTGAAGGGATCGGTCAGCTGCATGTCGCCCAGCGGGACCATCGGGGCGCTGAAGCGCGCCGCCACCTGGCGCACGCCTTTGACGGTGCCGGTGGGAGAGAACGAGGTGACGGTGGTTTGGGCAAGAACAGCGAACGGCAGGCCGCAGAACGCGGCCATGCCAATGAGACGGGAAAGAAGGCGCATGCCAACTCCGGATGCTGTGTGGGTCGGTCCAGTGTTGCAAAGGCCTACGGCAAAGTCAACAACATTACAAAATAAACATGCGATGTGGCGGCGCAGGCTTGAACCCGCACGGCGGCATGCAGGGGTCGTACCCATGGGGTACGACCCCGCCTTTGTGGGTTACCGCGCGGCGCAATCCCCCGGCGCTGGCTTCGGCCCCAGATTGAACACCGCCATCGATTCCACGTGCGACGTGTGCGGGAACATGTTGACCACGCCGGCCTTGTCGAGCACATAGCCGGCGTTAACCAGGATGCCGGCGTCGCGCGCCAGGGTCGACGGGC
>JBDSKP010000349.1:0-4757 GCA_039916925.1 Duganella sp. | reverse complement strand
CGAATTCGATCACGATGTAATGCAGCGCGGCGGCCAGGCCGTACAACAGGATGCCCAGCCCGACGATCAACGCCGACAACTGCCTGGTGATGACGATGCCCGCCCAATCGGCGCCCAGCAGCATGGTCAGCCCGTTCCACGCGTGGCCCAGCAGCAGCCACAGTATGCCGCACACCACCGCCGTGGCCATCAGCACCAGCGCGATCGATAGCGGCCGTCGGCTGCCCAGCGGGTAGGCGCGGCACAAATAGTAGGCCGAGTAGCCGGCCGCGAAGGCGTACACCAGATTGATCGGAATGGCGAACAGCATGGCGTTGGCCATCGGCGTGTCGCTCGAGAGCGAGATCACGCCGCCCAACGCGATGCCGATGAACAGCCACACGACCATGTAGATGGCCGCGCCGCGCCGGCCGGACGAAGTCTCCTGCATTCTCAGTTACGGACTTCCAGCCCGCCCATGATGGCGTAGCCGCGCACGTACAGCACCTTTGCCTGCGTCGCGGGCGGCACGGTCTTTTCCTCGAAGCCGCCCATGATCGGCGTGCCCTGCAACACGACGGTCCAGTCGACCGGCACCTTGATGGTGACGCCGCCGAACAACGAGAACACGTTGAGCACCGCCTCGCCGTTGATCGAGCTTTGACGCAGATCGAGATCGCAGCCGCCCATCAGCGCGGTGATCTCGCCGCCGCGGAAATCGGCGGTGGTGATGCGGCGCTTGAAAGCGCCCATGAACGAGATGATATTGACCTCGGTCTGTTCGAACTCGTTGTCGGGAATGGCGCCGCCGTGCCTGAAGGCGGACCGGCCTTCGGTCGATTTGAACACCACCACCACGCCGAACACGATCAGCAGCACGGGCCACAGCGAGTGCCAGTGGAGGTCGATGATGCCGGCCTGGCGCAGGATGGTGACGCAGCCGGCCGCGATCAAGCCGCCGCCGATCACCTTGCCCGACGTGGTGCGGGTTTGCAGCAGTTTCAGGATGCCGAAGAAAATCAGCGCGGTCGGCCACAGGTGGCGCCGGAAATCGAGATCGACCCAGCCCAGGTTATCGACCAGGAACAGCAGGCCGATGACGATGACGGCCACGCCGATGGCCATCTGCGATTTCGGATCGGTTTTGGAGAAGGAGCTCATTTTTGCTCCCTGGCCGCGGCGAAGGCATTATCCAGCAGTGGGCGCAGCAGCAGGCCGACGCCGAAGGCGATGATCACCGCCGGCCACGTGTCCTCGAAGCCCCAGCCCCAGATGCGATTGAAGGAGACATACCACCAGCCGGCGGTGAAGAGGCTTCCCAGGCCACCCAGGATGTACTTCGGCGAGGTGGGCGGGATGAGCTGGGTGACGCCGCTGATGACGGCCAGCCATGGCCAGTAGCGCCACAGGCGTGTGATGTCGACGTCGAAGTCGATGTAGCCTGCGCGTTCCAGCAGGAAGGCGCAGCCGAGGGCGATCAGCAGCAGCCCCCACACCAGTTGTTTGCGCCATTGGTAAGCTATTTCCGCGTTCATGTCAGTCCCCCAAGTCGGTATGGACATAACAATACCGGGGAACGGAAGGCGGGGGAACCGCTATTCGGCGAATAGCGGAAAAGGGCCGGTGAACGACGAAGGGAAGTACTACGCGTTCAGTTCAGGACCGTCCGCCGTTGCCGACCTTAGGCTCGAACATCAACATGCCCCACCCCAGCTGGCGGCGGATTTCCTCGGGCTTGGGTGGCGGTTTGACGTCGCGCGTGCGGCGCTCAAGGTAGGCCCGGACCAGATACTTTGATGGATGAGTAGTCTGTGACATGATCTTCTCCCGAGGCAGCAACATCGTTGTTGGTGCCGGTACTCGAGGCTACCGGCTAACCTGCCGCCGAGCTCTCATCTGACGATGCGCTCCAAGCACGCAAGGCCAGTCTATGTCGTTATGCTATCAATATCTGTACGGCGCCACACACTGGCAAGCATCACAGCTTACGCTGCAGGAACTCCAGAAAACAGCTGATGCGCTGCGCCAGCTGGGTATTGCGATAATAAACCGCGTGGATCTGCTGGCGGTAGCCGGTGTAGCTGTCTTCGAGCACCTTGACCAGCCGGCCGGCGTCCAGATCGGCGCGCGTCATGAAATCGGCCAGGCAGACGATCCCCTGCCCGGCCAGCGCCAGCTGGCGCAGCGTCTCGCCGCTGGAGGCCGAGATCGACGGCGTGATGTGCAGGCTGTTGCCGGTCGCGTGGCGCAGCGGCCAGCTGTTGCCCTGCTCGTACTGCGCGAAACCGACCAGCGAATGCGCGGACAGGTCCTCCGGCTTGCGCGGCGTGCCATGCCGCGCCAGATAATCGGGACTGGCCAGCACATACAACGGACTGGAACTGAGCGCGCGCGCGTGCAAGGTCGAATCGGTCAGCGCGCCGATGCGGATGGCGATGTCGGTGCGGTGTTCGATCAGATCGGTGATCTGGTCGTTGCTGCTCAATTCGAGGCGGACGTCCGGATAGAGCGCGCGGAATTCGGCCATGTGCGGCACCACGCAATGCAGCATGAACGGCGAGGCCGCGTCCACGCACAAGCGGCCGGCCGGCTTTTGGCGGCGGATGCGGATGGTCTCTTCGGCTTCCTCCATCGCGCCCAGGATCGCGCGCGCCCGTTCAAGGAACAGGTGGCCCTCCTCGGTCAGCTCCATGCGGCGCGTCGTGCGCGTCAGCAGCGAGGTGTCCAGCTTGTCCTCGAGCCGCGACAGCGCGCGGCTCACGCCGGAGGTGGTCTGGCCCAGATGGACCGAGGCGGCGCTGAGGGTGCCGCTATCGATCACGGTGATGAAGGTTTTCAGATCGTCGGAATTGATATCCACGTTTTTCAGCTCAAAAATCGTTATGCCACGTACAGCAGCACCGCGCCGAAATGGCATGCGCTGCCGCCCAGTACAAATAAATGCCAGACGCCGTGGCCGTAGCGCCACTTATGGTCGGTGACGAAGAAGGCGATGCCCACCGTGTAGACCACGCCGCCGGCCGCCAGCCACATGAAGCCGTTCCAGCCCAACGCGTCGATCAGCGGACTGGCGCCGATCACGCCGACCCAGCCCATGGCGACATAGATCAGCAGCGAGAGCACGCGCGCGCCTTTGGCGAACCAGATTTCCTGCAGTATGCCGACGATGGCCAGGCCCCACACCACGCCGAACAGCGACCAGCCCCACGGCCCGCGCAGGCTCACCAGCGTGAACGGCGTGTAGCTACCGGCGATAAGCAGGTAGATGGCGCAATGGTCCATCCGCCGCAGCACGTCTTTGGCGCGGCCGCGCAGGCTGTGATACAGGGTCGAGGTCAGATACAGTCCGAGCAGGGTGGCGGCGTAGACGCTGAAGCTGACGACCTTCCAGATGTCGCCGCTGCGCGCCGCCAACACGATCAGCAGCGTGCCACCGATGGCGGCCAGCGCCGCGCCCACCACGTGCGTGATGCTGTTGAAGCGCTCTCCGTAATACATATGTGCTTCCAATGCTGATGTGGCCACGGCAGGGAGCGCTGTGGCCAAGTGCATTGTATAGCGCATCGCTACCCGCCGTTGTCGCGTTCACGCGCGTACCCGCGCCGCGATACCTTGGGTCCCGCCTGCGTCAACCATACTTTATTTGCAATTATCAAAAACTCAATCGTAGCATATTAGGAATTAATTCAAAGCAATGTTACAAATTGAAATTTTATGGATTGACCTGGCGCGACAACTGTCGCATAATCACCCCATTAGTCGCATAAGGGTATAGTCATGTCTGGAAACACTCCCATTCCGTCCGTCAGCGAGCTGACGCTATTGAAGGCGCTGTGGAAGCGGCAGCCGCTGAGCGCGCGTGAAATCCACGACGCCGCCGCCGAGGAGCTGGCCTGGTCGTTTTCGTCGACCCGCAAGACGCTGGACCGCATGCTGGAAAAGCGGATGGTCGACCTGGCCACGGTCCACGGCATCAATGTCTACGGCGCGCGGATGGAAAAGGTCGACACGCTGGCCGCGTTCGCGCACGACTTCGGCCGCCGCGTGATGGAGATGGACGCGCCGCTGCCCGTGGCCATGTTCACCGGCAGCAAACTGGTCGACCGGCAGGAGCTGGCCCGGCTCGAGCAGATGCTGCACGATTGGCCCGACGACGACGCGGCCAAGCCATGATGCCGGCCTACGTGTCGATGTTCAAACGGCTGCCGGCCCGCGTCCGCTACGCACGTTGAAGATCGGGCGTCGGCAACCAGGCTTCTAAGCCCCCTTTTCAATCATCTTTGCCTATAAGCCGCGGTTTTCAAGCCGCGGCAAGGCGAACTGTCGCCCAAATTCCGGGCCATCAAGGACTCGACATGCCATTACACCGACTCACCGGCGGCCTGCTGCTGATCGCCGCCAGCGGCGCCGGCGCCGCCGACGCGCCCGAACCCCAGCAAGTGCAAATCACCGGCGCCCGCGCCGACCAGCGCCAGCGCGAAACCACCACCGCCATCGTCATCAACCACGAGGAACTGGTGCGCCAGGGCGACCAGACCCTGGCCGACGTGCTCAAGCGCCTGCCGGGCGTCAGCGTCTCCGGCGCGCCCGGCCAGGGCGGCGCGATCAGCATGCGCGGCCTGGGCAACGGCTATACCCAGATCATGCTGAACGGAGAACCGGTGGCGGCCGGATTCTCGCTGGACTCGCTCGCGCCGGAGATGATCGAGCGCATAGAGATCATGCGCAGCGCGACGGCGGAATTCAGCAACCAGGCGGTGGCCGGCGCCATCAACGTG
>JBDSKP010000348.1:0-2967 GCA_039916925.1 Duganella sp. | reverse complement strand
AACGGCAGCACCGTCATCAGGCCCGCCTGCAGATACGCCTGCACGGCGTCGGCCGGCAGTGCCACCACCATGTCGCTGCTCATCAACAGGCTGGCGATGACCGGCAAATCCTGGGTCTCCACGGTCTCGCCGGGCTGCTCCAGGCCGCGCGATAAAAACAGCGCCGTCAAACGGTCGCGCAGGATGCTGCCGGCTGGCGGCAGCACCCAGCACTGGTGCATCAACTCTTCCAGTTGCAGATCGGTACGGCCAGCCAGCGGATGGTCGCTGCGCGCGATCAGCAGATGCGGCTCGTCGGTCAGCGGTTCGAAATTGAGTTCGTCGGCGGCGGCGGTGTCGAGGATGCGGCCGACCACCAGATCGAGCTCGCCGCTGCGCAAGCGCTCCACCAGCACTTTGCTGGTCGACATCTTGACCGCGACATGCACGCGGGCGTGGCGCGACTTGAGCAGGTTGATCGCCTTCGGCACCAGGCTGGTGGCCGGCGCCAGCACGGTGCCGATGCCCACCCGCCCGCGCAGCCCGGACAACAGCTCCATCACCTCCTGGTGGGCCGCGTCCATCTCCGCCAACGCCGCGCCGGCGCGCCGGATCAGCACCTTTCCGTACCAGGTCGGCGAGACGCCGCGCGAGAGCCGCTCGAACAGCTGGACGCCGAGCGCGTGTTCAAGCTCGCCCAATAATTTGGACGCACCGGGTTGGGTCAGGTTGGCGGCTTGCGCCGCGTGTGCGATGGAGCCATGACGGCCCAGTTCTACCAGCAAGACCAGATGGCGGGTTTTCAGGTGGGAACGAACAAAGCGATCTGAGCGAGAATCAGTCATATGGGTGATTATTTTGATCGCCCATCATATATGGCGGGCTGGTGCAGCGTCAATCACCGATGGAAGGTCCGTGTAGAACGGCGAAACGGCCGGGGCCGCCATCGTCGAACGGCACGTCGGGCACGCCGCCCGGCATGGTCCGCTCCGGCTCGGGCCCCAGGTCGGGCGGCAGGCCGTACAGGCCGCCGTTGGCGCCCAGCACCAGCAGTTGGCGCAGGCCCTCGCCGCCGAAGGCCACGCCGGCCGCCGCCTCGCGCGCCAGGCCGATGCGGCGCAACGCGCCGCCATGGGCCGCGTATTGCACCAGGGCGCCGCCCTGCACGCTCCACAGATGGTCGCCGCCGTCGACCATGGCCGCGCCGGCGCCGGGCGCGAGCACGGTTGCAAACGTTTTCACGCCGGACACCTTGGCCCGCTCGGAGTCGTAGTCGCATTGCATGATGTCGCCCTGGGCGGCATCGGCGAAATACATGCGCCGGCCGTCGGTGCTGAAGGCGATGCCACCGGCGCGGACCACGACCGGCAACGCCAGCCGGCGCAGCCCGTGCTGTTGCGAATACTGGTAAAAGCTGCCGATCGGCCGCTGGTCGCTGGCCGTGTTGGCGGTGCCGAAGACGAAATTGCCGCCGCGGTCGGTGCAACCGTCGCTGATGGTGGTGCGCGGCTCGGCCGCGTCGACGGTGACCAGCACTTGGCTTTGCAGCGGGCGGCTGGTTTGCCCCGGCGCCGGCAGATCGACCATGCCGAGGCGCTTGCCCTGCCCCAGCAGCACGCGGCCGGAGGCGCAGCACGCCATCACGCAGGCGTTTTCCGACAGGCGCACGCCGCTGGGCATGCCGGCCGGGGCCGGCCACGCGTACAGCTGGCCGCCCTGCGGATCCGGCCAGCGCCAGCAGCGCCCGGCGGCGTCCCAGCGCAGCGCGCTGCCAGCCTGGCCGACACGCAGCAGCATGATGCCGGGCGTTGTAGCGACATGCGTACTGGTATCGGTCATGCTGGCCGCGCTCCCGGAGGTTAAAGTTTGAGTGGTGCCAGTCTAAGGGGCGCGGTAATTAAATTGATATGAATTAACAACTATCAGCTATGCTGATATCAGATAGCTTGCCTGCTTATTTCTGCTATTCGATAATGATATGGCTTGTGTTGAATTAATCATATTTCCTATCTAGGGAGCCGGCTTAGACTGAGTGTTGTTCCCTGAACTTATTCTCCTTCTCCTATGAAAATCACCAAACTGACGACCTACCGTGTTCCACCGCGCTGGATGCTGCTGAAAATCGAGACCGATGAAGGCGTGGTCGGCTGGGGCGAACCGGTCATCGAAGGCCGCGCGCGCACCGTGGAGACCGCCGTCCAGGAAATGGAACCGTATCTGATCGGCGCCGACCCGGCCCGCATCAACGACCTGTGGCAGACCATGTACCGCTCCGGCTTCTACCGCGGCGGGCCGATCATGATGAGCGCCATCGCCGGCATCGACCAGGCGCTGTGGGACATCAAGGGCAAGGTGATGGGCAAGCCGGTGTACGAACTGCTGGGCGGCCTGGTGCGCGACCGCATGAAGATGTACAGCTGGGTGGGCGGCGACCGTCCGTCCGACATCATCGAACAGATCACCAAACTCAAAGCCGGCGGCTTCGACACTTTCAAGATGAATGGCACCGAGGAGCTGGGCATGCTCGACACCTCGGCCGCCGTCGACAAGGCCGTGCAGCGCGTGGCCGAGATCCGCGAAGCGTTCGGCAACACCATCGAATTCGGCCTGGACTTCCACGGCCGCGTGGCCGCGCCGATGGCCAAGACGCTGCTGCGCGAGCTCGAGCAGTTCCGTCCATTGTTCGTCGAAGAGCCGGTGCTGGCCGAGCAGGCCGAGTACTACCCGCGCCTGGCCGAAATGACGGCGATTCCGCTGGCGGCCGGCGAGCGCATGTACTCGCGCTTCGAATTCAAGAACGTGTTCGCGGCCGGCGGCCTGGCGATCGTTCAGCCGGACCTGTCGCACGCCGGCGGCATCACCGAGTGCCTGAAGATCGCCTCGATGGCCGAAGCCTACGACGTCACGCTGGCGCCGCATTGCCCGCTCGGACCGGTGGCGCTGGCCTCGTGCCTGGCGGTCGACTTCGTGTCGTACAACGCCGTGCTG
>JBDSKP010000347.1:0-8033 GCA_039916925.1 Duganella sp. | reverse complement strand
CGCGCCGCTGCGCCTGGCCGACCTGGAGTTGGCGCTGGCGGGCGGCGACGGCGAGGCCGCCAGCCGCCTGTTGCACGGCATGAAGGGCAGCGCCGGCTATCTGGAGGAGCAGGAGTTGCAGGCCCTGTGCGGCGACCTGGAACTGTGCGCCGACCACGGCGACTGGGAGCGGATCGCCGAGGCCATGCCGAGGCTGCGCGCGCTGCTCGAACAGGCGGGGGCGGCTAGCACGTTGTAAGCCTTCCGCCGTGTGTATCCAGCCGCGCTTTTCAGTTTCCGCTAAGGGAAGTGGCATAGGATTTGTGCCGTGTTTAAGGTAAGATCACCACAGGTGCCCAACGAACCCACACATGGTTGTTGGTGAAGGCACAGGGAGTTACATGAAAGTTCTGGTAGTCGACGACGACGTCGTCTCGCGCATGGTGTTGATGCATTTGATCGACAGCTGCGGCAAGTTCGATATCGTGGAAGCGGAGGATGGCGCCGTCGCGTGGCGGCAGTTGCAGGACGGCTTGCGGCCTGCTATCTGCTTCTGCGACCTGCGCATGCCCAACCTGTCCGGCATGGAGCTGTTGGAGCGCGTGAAAGGCGATGCAGAACTGAATGGCATGCCGTTCGTGCTGGTGACCTCCGCCACCGACAAGGACACCGTGGAGCAGGCCACCCGGGCCGGCGCGGCCGGCTATATCATCAAACCGTTCCAGGCGGAGCAGGTGCGCGTTCATCTGGCGGAATTCCTCGACCAGGCGGCCTGCGGGCCCGGGTACCAGGCCGAGGACCCCGCGCTGACGTTGCAACGTCTCGGCATCAACGCCGAACGCCTGCTGGTCTATCTGACCGGTTTTCACAACCAGCTGGCCGCCGCCACCGGCGACATCGAAACGCTGCTGGCCAAGGGCGGGCAGCACGATGCGCAGACGCGCATCGACCGTTTGCACGCGGGCTGCATGACGCTGGGCCTGGACGGCGCCGGCGCCGCGCTGAAGGCGCTGGCGCCGGGCCGGCTGTCCAACGAGGCGGTGTAGGCGGTGTTGACGGACGTGACCCGCGCCGTCGACCAGCAGGCCGAATTGCTGCGCAAGACCCCCCCGGGCTGACATCCGTATTGATTTTGCTCTGGATATTGACCTTGATGTTGCGATAGTTTAGGTTTAAAGTATCTCTGACATTGCACATCAGGGCGACCATGACCAGACCTACCGACAGTTCTGCCAGCATCGCGCCAGCCAGCGCCCACACCGACCATTTCGCGCGCGATCATCTGCCGCCGCCCGAGCTGTGGCCCGAGTTGCGCTTCGATCTGCCCGAGCTGCGATATCCGCCACGCCTGAACTGCGTGGCCGAGTTGCTGGACGGCGCCGCCGATGTGGATGGACGGGTCGCGATCCTCGGCGAGCACGCAAGCTGGAGCTACGCCGCCCTGCGCGAGCGGGTGGACCGCATCGCCCACGTGCTGCGCGGCCCGATGGGGCTCGAAGCCGGCAACCGCGTGCTGCTGCGCGGGGCCAACAACCCGATGATGGCCGCCTGCATCCTGGCGGTGATCAAGGCCGGCTGCATCGCCGTGCCGACCATGCCGCTGCTGCGTGCGCGCGAGCTGGCCGTCATCGCCGGCAAATCCCAAATCAACGCGGTGCTGTGCGCCGAATCGCTGCGCGCCGAGCTGGAGGCGGTCGATCCGCCGCTGCCGCCGGCGGTGCGCGCCAACACGCTGTGGTTCGGCGGCGGGAACCGCCAGCTCGAAGCGCTGATGGCCGCGCAGCCGGCCCGCTTCGTGGCGGTCGACACGGCGGCCGACGACGTGTGCCTGATCAGCTTCACGTCCGGCACCACCGGCATCCCCAAGGGCACCATGCATTTCCATCGCGACGTGCTGGCGATCTGCGACTGCTTTCCGCGCTCGGTGCTGCGTTCGCGCCCCAGCGACGTTTTCATCGGCACGCCGCCGCTGGCGTTCACCTTCGGCCTCGGCGGCCTGTTGCTGTTCCCGCTGCGCGTGGGCGCGGCGGCGGTGTTGCTGGAAAAACTGACGCCGGAAACGCTGCTCAAGGCGATCGAAAAATACCGCGCCACGGTATGCTTCACGGCGCCCACGTTTTACCGGCAGATGGCGCAGATGGCCGGCATCCACGACCTGGCCAGCCTGCGCGCCACCGTGTCGGCCGGCGAGGCGCTGCCGCCGGCGACGCGCGAGGCCTGGCGCCGCGCGACCGGGCTGGAAATGATAGACGGCATAGGCGCGACCGAACTGCTGCACATCTTCATCTCGGCGGCGGGCGACCAGGTGCGCGCCGGCGCCACCGGCAAGCCGGTGCCCGGCTACCAGGCCTGCATCCTCGATCAAGACGGCAAGCCGGTCGGCCCGGGCGTGATCGGCCGGCTGGCGGTCAAGGGCCCGACCGGCTGCCGCTACCTGGCCGACCCGCGCCAGCGCGATTATGTACTCGACGGCTGGAACCTGACCGGAGACGCCTACGAGATGGACGCCGACGGCTATTTCCACTACCGCTCGCGCACCGACGACATGATCATCTCGGCCGGCTACAACATCGCCGGGCCGGAAGTGGAGGACGCCTTGCTGCGCCATCCCGCCGTCGCCGAATGCGGCGTGATCGGCCGCGCCGACGAGGAACGCGGCCAGATCGTCGAGGCGCATGTGGTGCTCAAGCCGGAGTTCGCGCCGTCGCCGCGGCTGGCGGCGCAACTGCAGGACTTCGTCAAGCAGCAGATCGCGCCATACAAATATCCTCGCTCGATCCGATTCATCAAGGCGCTGCCACGCACCGAAACGGGCAAGCTGCAACGCTTCAAACTGCGCACGGAAAACCCATGAACATCGTTTGCATAGGCGGCGGCCCCGCCGGCCTGTATTTCAGCCTTCTGATGAAGAAGCAAAATCCCACGCACCGGATCACCGTGGTCGAGCGCAACCGCCCCTACGACACCTTCGGCTGGGGCGTGGTGTTTTCCGACCAGACGCTGGGCAACCTGATGACGGCCGACGAGCCGACCGCGCGCGAGATCCTGCAATCGTTCAATCACTGGGACGACATCGACGTGTTTTTCAAGGGGGGCAAGGTGACCTCCGGCGGCCACGGTTTTTGCGGCATCGGCCGCAAGCGCCTGCTCAATATCCTGCAGCGGCGTTGCGAGGAACTGGGCGTGTCGCTGCTGTTCGAGACCGAGGTGGGCGACGACCGCGAGCTCGCCGCGCGCCACGACGCCGATCTGGTGATCGCCTCCGATGGCTTGAACAGCCGCGCGCGCACGCGCTACGCGGACAGCTATCAACCCCGCATCGAGGCGCGCCAGTGCCGCTTCGTCTGGCTGGGCACGCGCAAGAAGTTCGACGCCTTCACCTTCGCGTTCAAGCAGACCGCGCACGGCTGGTTCCAGGCGCATATCTACCAGTACGACGGCGAGACGTCGACCTTCATCGTCGAGACGCCGGAATCGGTGTGGCGCGCGGCCGGCCTGGAGGACATGAGCCAGAACCGGGCGGTCGCCTTTTGCGAGCAGTTGTTCGCCGAGCAGCTCGACGGCCATGCGCTGATGTCGAATTCGCCCCACCTGCAAGGGGCGAACATGTGGATCAAGTTCCCGCGCATCGTCTGCGACCAGTGGGTGCACTGGAATGAGACCGGCGGCAAACGGGTGCCGGTGGTGCTGATGGGCGATGCCGCCCACTCGGCGCACTATTCGATCGGTTCGGGCACCAAGCTGGCGCTGGAGGACGCGATCGAGCTGGCGCGCTGCTTCGGCCGGGGGGAAGACGCCGCGCGGTTGGACGGTGCGCTGGCCGCCTACCAGGCCGCGCGCGCGGTGGAGGTGGCCAAGCTGCAAAGCGCGGCGCGCAATTCGATGGAGTGGTTCGAGAACGTCGAGCGCTATAGCGCGATGGAGGTGCCGCAATTCGCCTACTCGATGCTGACGCGCAGCCAGCGCCTGTCGCACGAGAACCTGCGCCTGCGCGACGCCGCCTATGTGGCCGGATATGAGGACTGGTTCGCGGCGCGCGCTTTCGAGCAGGCGGGCCTGCCGGCGCCGGACCTGAAGCCGGCCACCAGCGTGCCGCCGATGTTCACGCCGTTCAAGGTGCGCGGTCTGGTGCTGAAGAACCGCATCGTGGTCTCGCCGATGGCGCAATACAGCGCCGTCGACGGCGTGGTCGGCGACTTTTACCTGGCCCACCTCGGCGCGCGCGCGATGGGCGGCGCGGCGATGGTGTTCGCCGAGATGACCTGCGTATCGGCCGACGCCCGCATCACGCCCGCCTGTCCGGGGCTGTACACGCCCGGACAAACGCGGGCCTGGCGGCGCATCGTCGACTTCGTCCATCGGCACAGCGACGCGTACATCGCCGTGCAACTGGGGCACGCCGGCGCCAAGGGCTCGACCCGCGTGATGTGGGAGGGCATCGACCAGCCGCTCGACACCGGCAACTGGCCGCTGGTCTCGGCCTCGCCGCAGCAGTACCTGGCCGGGGTGTCGCAGACCGCGCGGGCGATGACCCTGGCCGACATGGACCGCATCGAGGACGATTTCGTGCGCGCCACGCGGGCGGCGGACCAGGCGGGTTTCGATTGGGTGGAACTGCACTGCGCGCACGGCTATCTGCTATCGTCGTTCATCTCGCCGTTGACCAACGAGCGTGGCGACGAATACGGCGGCAGCCTGGAAAACCGCTGCCGTTATCCGCTGCGCGTGTTCGCCGCGATGCGCGCCGCCTGGCCGGCGCACAAGCCGATGAGCGTACGCATATCGGCGCACGACTGGGTCGAAGGCGGCATCACGCCGGGCGACGCGGTGCGGATCGCGCGGCTGTTCAAGGCGGCCGGCGCCGACATGATCGATTGTTCGTCGGGACAGGTCAGCAAGCTGGAACGGCCGGTGTACGGCCGCATGTTCCAGACGCCGTTCGCGGACCGGGTCCGCAACGAAGCGGGCATCGGCGCGATCGCGGTGGGCTCGATCTACGAGGCGGACCACGCCAACGGCATCATCGCGGCGGGGCGTGCCGATTTGTGCGCGGTGGGCCGTCCGCACCTGGCCAATCCCGCGTGGACCCTGGGCGAGGCGGCAAAGCTGGGCTATACGGCGGTGACTTGGCCCAAGCAGTACCTGCCGGCCAAGCAGCAGCTGGAACGGAACATGGAGCGCGAGCGCCAGTTGGCGGCGCCGGAAACGTTGAATCGGTATATTTAAAGGATTGAACGGATGAATCAAGCACTGACATCACCAGGCATGCCACCGCTGGCCGGCAAACACGCGCTGGTCACCGGCGGCGCGCGCGGCATCGGCGCCGCCTGCGCGCAGGCGTTGCTGCTGCGCGGCGCACGCGTGACCCTGGCCGGCCGCGACGCCCCGGCGCTGGCCGCCGCGCAGGCATCGATGGCCGCCATGTCGCCGCCGGGCGCCGAAATCGCCACCCAGGTGCTCGACGTCGCCGACGAGGAATCGGTGCGCGCAGGTTTCGCCGCCGCCGCGGAACGTTTCGGCCGCATCGATATCCTGATCAACAACGCCGGCCAGGCCGCCGCCGCGCCGTTCGGCAAAACCGGCGCCGCGCTGTGGCAACGCATGCTGGACGTGAACCTGACCGGCACCTTCCACTGCGCCCAGGCGGCGCTGCCGGCCATGCTGGAGGCGCGGTGGGGACGCATCGTCAACGTCGCCTCGACCGCCGGACTGACCGGCTACCGCTACGCCACCGCCTACACCGCCGCCAAACACGGCGTGGTCGGGCTGACGCGCGCGCTGGCGCTGGAGGTGGCGACCAAGGGCGTGACCGTCAACGCCGTCTGTCCCGGCTATACTGACACCGATATCGTGCGCGACGCCGTCGCCAACATCGTCGCCAAGACCGGCCATGGCGAGGAGCAGGCCCGCGCCGAACTGGCCGCAGGCAATCCGCAAAAGCGGTTGGTGCGATGCGAGGAGGTGGCCAACGCCGTCGTCTGGCTTTGCCTGGCCGAATCGGCCGCCATGAATGGACAGTCCATCGCCGTCGCCGGCGGTGAAGTCATGTGAAGCACAAGGACGTTATGCCCCTATCAGACAACGATCGAAACAAGGACGACGACGACCCGTCCGCCCGGGACGAGCCGGCGGCCGACGAGGCACCGGTGCTCGACCTGGCCAGCCGCCTGACGCAAGACCATCACCAGTCGCTCAAGCTGTGGCTGCGCATGCTGTCGTGCACCGTCAAGATCGAAAACGAGATCCGCAGCCGGTTGCGCGCGACCTTCGGCATCACGCTGCCGCGCTTCGACCTGATGGCGCAGCTGGAGCGCCATCCGCAGGGCCTGCGCATGGGCGAGCTGTCGAAACGGATGATGGTCACCGGCGGTAACATCACCGGCATCACCGATCAGCTGGAGCAAGAGAAGCTGGTGGTGCGCGTGCCCGATCCGAAGGATGGCCGCGCTTACAGCGTCAAGCTGACGGCGGCGGGACGCCGCGCCTTTGCCGGCATGGCGGTGGTCCACGAAGGCTGGATCGCCGAACTGCTGCAGGAGATGTCGGGCGCCGACAAGACCCAACTGATTGGATTGCTGTCGCAGATGAAGCAGCACCTGTATTCCGCCGAACGCACGATGGACGAAAAATAAGGACCACAGCATGCGCTACCTTCCGGGCGAAGCCCACAACCTGCCCGGCAACGGCGCCACGCTGGCCGGCTACCGCGCCAACCATTTTTTGTTTGATGCCAGCGGCGGCGTCGCCAGTGTGACGTTGAACCGGCCGGACCGCAAAAATCCGCTGACGTTCGAATCCTATGCCGAACTGCGCGATTTGTTCCAGGCGCTGGCGCGGGCCAGCGATATCAAGGCGGTCGTCATCACCGGAGCGGGCGAAAACTTCTGCTCCGGCGGCGACGTGCACGACATCATCGGCCCGCTGACCAAACTCGATATGCCCGGCCTGCTGGCCTTCACACGCATGACCGGCGAGGTGGTCAAAGCCATGCGCGCCTGTCCGCAGCCAATCGTGGCGGCCATCGACGGCATCTGCGCCGGCGCCGGCGCGATGCTGGCGCTGGCGTCGGATATTCGCCTTGGCACGGCGCGCAGCAAGACCGCGTTTTTATTCACGCGCGTGGGCCTGGCCGGCTGCGACATGGGCGCCTGCGTGCTGCTGCCGCGCGTGATCGGCCAGGGCCGCGCCGCCGAGCTGCTGTACACCGGGCGCTCGATGTCCGGCGTGGAGGCGGAGCGCTGGGGCTTTTTCAACAGCCTGCAGGCGCCGGAGGAATTGGCGCCGGCCGCGCGGGCGCTGGCGCAGGGACTGGCCGACGGCCCCACCTTCGCCCACGGCATGACCAAGAATATGCTGCAGCAGGAGTGGAATATGGGCGTCGACCAGGCCATCGAAGCCGAGGCGCAGGCACAGGCGATCTGCATGGCGACCAATGATTTCCATCGCGCTTATCACGCCTTTGTGGCGAAACAAACACCGGCATTCGAGGGCGACTGAACATGGCCGATAAAACTTATCTGGAGTGGCCTTTTTTTGAAGAACGCCACGCAGCGCTGGCGCTGCGCCTGGACCAATGGGCCGCGCTGCACGTGTCCCGGTACCACAATGCCGACGCCGATGTCGACGGCGCCTGTCGCCAACTGGTGCGCCAGCTGGGCGAGGGCGGCTGGTTGCGGCATGCGGTGGCCGGGGTGGCGCATGGCGGCGACAGCGACGCTATTGACACCCGCGCCATCTGCCTGATCCGCGAGACGCTGGCGCGCCACAACGGCCTGGCCGATTTTTCCTTCGCCATGCAGGCACTGGGGTCGGGCGCGATCAGTTTGTACGGCAGCGCGGCGCAGCGCGCGGCCTACCTGCCACGGGTGGCGCGTGGCGAGGCGATCGCTGCTTTTGCGTTGTCCGAGCCGCAGGCCGGGTCCGATGTCGCCGCCATGTGCTGCGCGGCCGTGCTGGAAGGCGATGGCGACGGCGCCCACTATGTGCTCGACGGCGAAAAAACCTGGATCTCCAACGGCGGCATCGCCGACTTCTACGTGGTGTTCGCGCGCACC
>JBDSKP010000346.1:0-2571 GCA_039916925.1 Duganella sp. | reverse complement strand
CAGCGACAGCGGCCACAGCGCGCAGGCGAGCGGGCCGCGCCGCAGCCAGTTGCGCGTCAGCGTCGCTTCAAGCGCGGACGACCTGGTGTTCAAAGGCGCGGACACTTATTTGCCGGCGCTGGTCTGGGCGGCGAAGGTCAGCTTGTCGTAGCCGGCGATGCGCGCCGCTTCCATGACGTTGATGACCATCTGGTGCATCGCGAACTGGTCGGCGTTGACGATCACCACCGGCGACTTGCCCGGCTGGCCGCCCTTGTCGGCGGCCGCCTTCATCGACTGCGCGAAGCCGGCCACGTCGCGGAACGACACCGGCTCGTTGTTGATCGTGTAGTTGCCCTTGGCGTCGACCGTCACGTTCAGCTCGAACGGCTTGTCTTCCTGCTTCTGCGCGTCGGCGGTCGGCAGCGTGATCTGCAGCTCGGTGAATTTGCTGTACGTGGTCGAGACCATCAGGAAGATCAGGATCACCAGCAGCACGTCGATGAACGGGATCAGGTTGATCTCGGGGTCCTCGCGGTGCCGGCCTTTGCGGAAATTCATGCGGCGTCCTTACTTGCGCTTGCTATGCACGATATCGACGAACTTCACCGCCTGCTGCTCCATCTCGATGACGAAGCTGTCGACCAGCGCACGGAAGTGGCGATAGAACACCAGGGTCGGCATGGCGATCGCCAGGCCGAAGCCGGTGTTGTACAGCGCCACCGAGATGCCGTGCGCCAGTTGCGCCGGATTGGAGCCGGAGCTGTTTTGCGAACCGAAAATCTCGATCATGCCGACCACCGTGCCGAACAGTCCCATCAGCGGGGCCAGGGTCGCGATGGTGCCCAGCGTCGTCAGGAAGCGTTCCAGCGTGTGGGCCACGCCGCTGCCGGCCTCCTCGATCGATTCCTTCATCACCTCGCGCGGGGCGTCGACGTTGCGCAGCGCGGCCGACAGCACCACGCCCAGCGGCGAACTTTTTTCCAGCTTGTCGATGACGCCGGGATTGGCGTTGCCGCCGCGATAGACCTGCACCACCTCGTCCAGCAGCTTTTTCGGCAGGATTTTGCTACGGCGCAGATACAGCAAGCGTTCGACGATCAGCGCCAGCGCGACGATCGAAGCGACCAGCAACAACCAGATGGGCCAACCTGCGGCTTGGAAGATAGCGAGCAAAACGAACTCCTGTATAGATATAAACCCGAAGGCGCAATGTATCTTGTTGGACGACGCTCGGCAAGTAGCATGCGTTTGGGGAGTTCTGCACATTTTCTGTGGACAACAATGTGCGTAATGCCATTCAACAGTGCTTAAGTAGTTGATTTAAATAACAAAACTCTTCCCGCTCGAAAATAGCGCAGCCGCTACGACGATGGCCCGGTTTATGCATTGCAAAAGTTGTGCCAACTTATGCCCACATTCTGTTGATAAGATTGTGCGCAAGCCACGTCGTGCAGCGGCAGACCGTTGATTTCAATCATTTTTATTCTCCTGCGCAAAAAAATGGCAGGCACGCCATGGCGGCGATGGAAAACCTCAAATGGTTATCCACAGTACAACTTTTAAGGCGATAGCGGGGAACTTGTGCACTTTTGCACAAAATTTGTGGATAAGATTGTTAGCAAGGCTACTCCACAAGTCCCAGCCCTTTGATTTATAAGGCTATTTTTCCCATGCGCAAAATAAACGCAGCGTCCGGCCCTGTTCGCGGTCGAGCGCGGACCTGGCGCGCGCCGGCACTTCTGCACACTTGATGTGGATAAGATTGTGCGCAACCCCTCCCACATCGTGAAAGATCGTTGATTCATAAGGGAATTTTTGCCTTGCGTAAAAAAACAGCAGCTGAGCTGAGCTGCCGTTATTTGCGGCACCCAGGGGATTTGCCCACAGCCGCCCTCACTTCCGCACATTTTGTGTGGATAAGATTGTGAGCAAGGCACACAAAGTCCACTTAAGCTATTGATTTATATCAATTCTTTCTCAATGAGCAAAAAAACAGCACCGCCACCTGGGAAAGTTGCAGCGCTGCCGACTTGGGAGGCCTCCACACCGGGCGCGCGAAACTTGGACTTCGCGGTCGCCGTCATGAACAGTTTGTGTGGATAACTTTGTGCGTAACCGCCATCGGCGAAGCTAAAGTGCTTGATCCATAAGGCTTTTTATCCATTGCCTTGAAATAAGGCATAAATATTAACCTTTAAAATCATGACCCTATCTATAATACTTGCTATTCCACCTGCAGTATGACCGCTGTGTGACAGATCTCACATAATGTGGATAGTTTCCTTTTTTGAAATCAACGATGTTCGACGACCGCTCCGATTCCGCCCCCGCCGCCGCACCCGTGATGACCGTGTCCGCGCTCAACCAGGCGGTCGCGCGGCTGCTCGAGCGCTCCTTCCCGCTGGCCTGGATTGGCGGCGAAGTGTCCAACTTCACCCGCGCCAGCTCCGGCCACTGGTACTTCACGCTCAAGGATGACGCCGCCCAGGTGCGCGCCGTGATGTTTCGCGGCAAGGCGCAATTTGCCGGCTTCATCCCGCGCGAGGGCGACAAGGTCGAAGTGCGCGCCCTCGTCACACTGTACGGCGC
>JBDSKP010000345.1:0-3822 GCA_039916925.1 Duganella sp. | reverse complement strand
CGAGCAACAAACTAAAAGGCCAGGTCGATTCCGCCCATGCCGAGCGAGAACCCACCCTTTTCTGAACTGCCGCCGATCCCGGCCAAGCGCTACTTCACCATCGGTGAGGTCAGCGAGCTGTGCGGCGTCAAGCCGCATGTGTTGCGTTACTGGGAGCAGGAATTCACCCAGCTCAAGCCCGTCAAGCGGCGCGGCAACCGCCGCTATTACCAGCACCACGAAGTGCTGCTGATCCGCCGCATCCGCGAACTGTTGTATGAACAAGGCTTCACCATCAGCGGCGCGCGCAATAAACTCGACAGCCGTGCCTACGATGGCGCGGCGGCGGAGTATGATGGCGGTTCCGGCGAGGAGGCGCAAGCCGTTCCCGCTCCGTTGGACCGCGAAATGATACGCAGCGAACTGCTTTCCATCCTCAGTCTGCTTCAGCAAGACTAGTGCGCGCACCGCTGCGCGAGGGGTGGCAAGAAGCTAATTCCTGATATACTTTCAATATTATTCATTTATCAGCGACGCTGATATACACGGTGGCGTGAAGTCCGGCGTGCCCGAGCGGGCGCGAGCCGGACAAGACGAGGGGAAACAATGATACGCGTTGCCATTTGTGACGACCATCAAATAGTAAGAGCAGGATTTAAACAGATTTTTTCGGCGTCGGACGATTTCGACGTGGTCGCGGAGGCCGGTACCGGGCGCGAGGCGCTCGATATCGCGCGCCGCGAGATTTGCGACGTGCTGCTGCTTGATATCGCCATGCCCGATCAAAGCGGCATCGATACCTTGCGCACCATACGCCAGGGGCAGCCCGATCTGCCGGTGCTGATCCTGTCCGGTTATCCGGCCCAGCAGTACGCGCTGAACTTGTTCAAAATGGGCGCCAACGGCTATCTGAACAAGGAATGCGAGGCCGACGAGCTGATCACCGCCGTGCGCACCGTCTACCAGGGCCGGCGCTATGTCAGCTCGACCGTCGGCGAACTGCTGGCGCAAAGCTTCGACCGCGATCCGAACACGGCGCTGCACACCGAGCTGTCCGACCGCGAGTTCCAGGTGTTCCTGCGGCTGGCGCGCGGCGCGACGGTGTCCGATATCGGCGTGGCGTTGTCTTTGAGCATCAAAACCGTCAGCACCTACCGTACCCGCATCATGGAAAAGATGGGGATGCAATCGAACAGCGATTTAACATATTACGCGATGAAAAACAATTTGCTGGACTGACCCGCGACCCCCGGCCACACTCCAGGCCGCTTGCTTAAAGGATACAGTTGCGCACCCTTGCGGTGCGCGGCTGCTGCATCTATTTCCCTAACGGACTATAATTAGCCAGCATGGCGTGTTCGCCCCGCTGTCTAACCCCCCGTCGCGAAGGAAGTGGATGTATTTCACCGTCGAAACAGCGCCACATCATCGCCTGCCGCTGTACAAGACCGTCTTGTGCGTAACCTGCGCGTTGTTGCTGATCGTAAACGGCTTTAGCCTGTTTTACAATCTGCAGGCGTTGCGCGGGGCCCAGGTGCTGCTGGGGCAGAGCGCGCGCGTGGCCGACCGCCTGCAATATCTGAACGTGCTCGTGCTCGACGCCGAAAGCAGCATGCGCGGCTATTTCCTGTCCGGCAGCGACGCCTATCTGGGGCCGACCCGCACCGCGCTGGCCGACAGCGAGAACGAATTCAAGGAACTGCAAAAGCTGCTGGCCGATAATCCGACCCAGCTCAAGAACCTGACCCAGCTGCAAACCCTGGTGCGCCGCCGCCTGACCACCGTCAGCCAGGCGATCGACGTCTACCGCGAGGGCGGCCTGGACGAGATCGTCAAGATCGCCAAACTCAGCGACGGGCGCGGCAGCATGGACGAGATCCGCCTGCAGGTCGTCATCATGGAGCAGGAACAGAACGAAACCATGGCCACGCGCAGCGCCATGTTTTATCAGGAATACCAAAAGGCGGTGTTGCTCGGCATGAGCATCAACGCCGTCGCCATCGTGGTGCTGATCATGTTTTACCAGTTGGTGCGGCGCAGCTTCGCCAACCGGGCGCAGGTCGAGCACGCGCTGCAGGCGGCCAACGAGACGCTCGAATCGCAGGTCGAGCAGCGCACCGAGCAGCTATCGGTGCTGTCGCGCCACCTGATCAGCATCAGCGAGGAGGAGAAGGTCAGGCTATCGCGCGAGCTGCACGACGAGATGGGCGCCTTCCTGACGTCGATCAGCATGGACATCGCGGCCGTCACGCAGCAGTTGCAGAAGACCCAGCCCGAGATGGCCGCCCAGCTCAAGCGCGCGCGCGGCACCTTGATGGAGGCGGTGGAGATGAAGCGCCGCATCGTCGAGAATCTTCGGCCCAGCCTGCTCGACAACCTCGGCCTGTGCGCCGCCATCGAAAGCTATTGCGACGAATTCAGCCGGATGTCGAAGGTGCGCTGCGATTGCGACGTGGCCGCCGATATCGAGGCGCTGGGCCGCGATTCGGGCGACCTGTCGATCGCGCTGTTCCGCATCGTGCAGGAGTCGCTGACCAATATCCGCAAATACGCCAAGGCCAGCCGCGTGACGGTGACCTTGAACCGCACACAGGAATCGCTGATGTTGCGCATCATCGACGACGGCATCGGCATCGACGCCAACAACATCGTCAAACCGATGTCGCACGGCCTGCTGGGGATGCGCGAGCGCGCCTTGCTGCTGGGCGGGACGATGACGATACGCCGTGGGCGCGATGATGCGGGGACTTGTATCGAGGTCGCCATTCCGCTGCGCCGGACCGACGGCCGTGACGGAGGTGGCGATGACGCCGCGCCGGCGCCGGGTCAGGAACGCCGCGTGCGGGCGTCGATACTCGATGAGGCGTTGACGGGGGCGTCCGCGCAGGCGCCGTTGCCGCCGCTGCCACCCGCCATCACCGATGTGCTTAACAGCGTGCGACATCCACCAGCAGACGATCGTACTCCGTCTTCGCCACCTTATAGCACTCACCCGCATAATCCTCCAAGCCTGAGCGATCAAGCACGGTGATGTTGCCGCGGCGGTAGGTGATCAAACCTTCGTCCTGCAATTTGCCGGCGGCGGCGGTGATGCTCTCGCGGCGCACGCCCAGCATGATCGAAATCATTTCCTGCGTTACTTTGAGCTCGTTCGATGGCGAACGGTCCAGACGGTCGAGCAACCAGCGGCACAGCTTTTGTTCGATCGAGCTGTGGCGGCCGCCGACGGCGTTTTGCGCCATTTGCGCGAACAGCGCGGTGTTGTAGCGCATCAGCAGCGCCGGCAGGGCGCCGCCCTGGTTGAAGGCGGCGCGCAGGTGCTGCGCCTTCATGCGGTAACCGTAACCGGCCGCCTGCACGACGGCGCTGCACATGGCGCGCTCGCCGTCGAACAGCGACACGCCGACCACGCCCTCGTGGCCGACCACGGCGATCTCGGTGGTGGCGCCGTCTTCCATCACATACAGCAGCGAAACGATGGCGGTCGTGGGGAAATGGACATATTCCATCGCGCCGCCGAATTCAAACAGCTCTTTGCCAAAGGGCAGGGTGACGAGTTCCAGATGTGTGAACAAGGATTCGAGCACGTCACGCGGAAGCGCGGCCAGCAATTCGTTCTGCTGGGTGCCGCTGTAGCTGACAACAGGCCGCGACGCAACCTTAAACTCTTTTGAATCGACCGCCATGGTGCCGGAGACGGTGGATTTCTCGGTTGCGTTGACTTGGGTGTTGTTCATATTTTCCTCACTAATCTCTGGCTATACAAATCGCGTCGGGGAATATCTGACGCATTGATGCCACTTTAGGGGGAATGTTAGTTTGCGAACATAAGAGGAGTGGACG
>JBDSKP010000344.1:0-3844 GCA_039916925.1 Duganella sp. | reverse complement strand
CCGTGGTGGCCGAAGTGGCTCACCTTGGCCGGCTCGTGCTGGCAATAGATGGCCGCCATCGACCAGGCGTACTGGATCGGCAGTATGGTCAGCAGCAGGATGAGCAATAGCTTTTTCACCAGGCTATTGTAGCAGCCCGCCGCCGGCCTTGCCCTGTCAGGCCTTTTTCAGCAGTTCCGCGCGTAGCGGCATCTCGCGCACCCGTTTGCCCGTGGCCGCGAAGACGGCGTTGGTCAGCGCCGCGCCTAGGCCAGCGGGTCCTGGCCGGCTTTTTCTGCCAGTTCGTCGATAAAGCTCTCCAGCACCGCCATGTTGCGGGTCGGGCCGACGCCGCGCCAGAAGCCGCTCGGCACAGGACCGTCCTCGCGCGTGTACTCGGTGCGCATGTTCGGGATATCGTAGGAGAAGATATCATCGAGCGACGCCGACACCGAATGCGCATACAGGCCGCGCACCCGATCGTGCTGGATATCCTCCTCGCGGCTCCACACCACCTTCAGCGGCCACTTGACCTGTTTGGCCAGCGCGGCGGCCTGCACCACGTAATCGGTGTACAGGCGGCGCCCGAAGCCGCCGCCGATCAGGTGATTGTGCAGCGTGACTTTTTCCGGCACCCGCTTGCCGTCGGCGGCGATGACCTTGAGCGCATCGCCATCGTTGCGCGCCACCTTGCCGGGCTTTTTCAGCGCGTCGAGCCTGCCTGGCGTACCAATAATTATCGGCCACCACGGCCACCGCGTTATCGAGCCTGACGACATCGCGCACGCCGCGCAGCTTACGCGCCTTCGCATCCTTGACGGATTTGAGCTTGCCGCCGACGACCGGGCAGGCCGCCACCACCGCCACCTTCATGCCCGGCACCACGGTATCGATGCCGAACAGCGCGGTGCCGTGAGCGGCATTAGGACCTGGCCCCGGAGTATATTTGGGGGTGGAAGCGGTTCCAACCGGGTCGGGTAACAGCCTTGTCATATGACGTCATTACTCTATGGCCTTTTTACCTCTGACCATTGGACATCCATATGCATCTCGTTCCGTCGCGCCCCCTCATTCTCGCCATCAGCATCGCCGCCGCCCTGAGCGCTTGCGGCGGTTCCAGTCATGACGATCAGGTCGTGGTCCCGGCGGCGCCGGCCGACCAGGGCGCGGCCGACGTGGCGCCATTGCCCGCCGTCACCGCCTTTGTCGATACCGTCGCCACCAACCAGCGCGGCGACGCCCGCTACGCGACCCTGGCCACCAACGCCGGCGTGCGCGTGCTCGGCGGTATGCTGCAGATCTGGAAGCCGCTGACCGAAATCGTCGACGCCGGCCAGACCGCGCCCGCCGTCGATGCCTTCCCGGCCGTCGTGACCTCGGCCTGGACCGGCGTGCCCAACGACGGCACCAATGGCGGTACCATCGTCAACCAGGCCGTGCACGCGGCCAATATCGATTACGTGGTCAAGGCCACCGCCAACCGCACCCCGGAACAGGCGCTGGCCGCCTATCTGGACGACCGCCGCAACAAGGGCTATAGCGTCAGCGATGCCATGGGCCCGCTGACGGCCGCCTGGCGCGCCGCCGCCCAGCAGACCACCACCATCACGGCTATCCCGGCCGACGCCACCACCGTGCTGTACAACGACGGCGGCAACAACAACGGCGTCGGCGGCAGCGCCAATCCGACTTTCGGCGCCGTCGTCGATTTCGTCAACATGGTCGGCGCCAACGGTTCGACCGAGCCGGCCAAACGCTTCTATAAATATGCGCGCCCTTACCGCTGGAGCAGCGCGGTGCAGGTGTTGCCGGCGCTGATCCCGGCCAAGAGCCCGACCCCGACCACCGACGGCGGCTTCACCAGCGGCCATTCGGCCGAGGCGATGCGCAACGCGCTGGCGATGGCCTACGCGGTGCCGGAGCGCTTCCAGGAAATCCTCAGCCGCGGCCTGGAGCTGGGCGAGTCGCGCATCCTGGCCGGCATGCATTCGCCGCTCGACGTGCTCAGCGGCCGCATCCACGGCGAGGCCGTCGTCGCCGCCAACCTCGTCGATCCGGCCAACGCCACCAAAAAGGCGGCCGGCTACGCCCAGGCCCACAGCACCTTGATGGCCGCGACCTCGACCACGCCGACCACCTTCACCGCCTACGCCCAGTCGGGCAGCGACCGCTTCTCGGACTACGCCACCAACAAGGCCAACTACCTGCGCCGCATGACCTACGGCTTCGCGCCGATCGCGCCGGCCAACGTCGCCGCGTCCGTGCCGAAGGGCGCCGAGGTGCTGCTGGAGACGCGCCTGCCCTACCTGAGCGACGCCCAGCGCCGCGTGGTGCTCAAAACCACGGCCGTCGCCTCCGGCTATCCGGTGATGGACGATCCCGAAGGGTGGGGCCGACTGAACCTGTTCGCGGCGGCCGACGGCTACGGCGCCTTCACCGGCAACGTGGTGTTGGTCATGGACGCGGCCAAGGGCGGCTTCAACGCGGCCGACCGCTGGCGCAACGAGATCGGCGGCACCGGCAAGCTGGTCAAGCAGGGCGGCGGCGCGCTGAAATTGGCGGGAAACAATAGCTGGACCGGCGGCACCGAATTGACGGCCGGCATGCTCGAAGGGACCTCGTCGACGGCCTTCGGCGCCGGCGACGTCTACGTCAGCGGCGGCACGCTGGTCGCCAACGCGCCGGGCACGCTGAAACTGGCAGGCAAATACACGCAGCTGGCCGGCGCCACCACCTTGGAACTGAACGCGCTCGGCGGCGACCGCGGCACCATGACGGTGGCCGGCACCGCCACCATCGCCGGCGGCACATTGCACATCAAGTTCCCCGGCGGCTACAAGCCGAAGTCGGGCGACAGCATGATCGCGCTCAGCGCCGGCAGCCTCAAAGGCCACTTCACCACCATCACGGTGGACGGCTTCGCCAACGTGGCGCCGGTGTATGGCGCGACCACGTTGACGCTGACGCTGACTAACTAAGACAACCGCCCGGGCGGGTCATCGCACCGCCCGGGGCTTCCTGCTGCTGAAAGCCCCGATCGGGCTGGTCGACGAGAGGAAATGATTCCGCGGATTGCCGTCGAAAAAATCCCACCGCATGATCGAACCCTGGCTGAACGTGATGCCGGCCGGCGTCAGTTGATCGGTTATCGGGACGACGAAGTTGTCCGCCATCGGCGTATCGTCAGCCGTTCCCAGCTTGCCGTCGGCGCCTGGCATGGTCTCGAAGTCGATGGTGATGGCGGCGGCGGATGCCGTTGCGGCCGCCAATATCGTTGAAGCGATCGCCAGTTTGAGGCATGAAATTATCGATGTCATATCATTCCCTTAAAAAAGTTGCATAAATGCTATAATGTGCGCCGGCGCTTGTCCAGTAAAAGCCGTTTGAAAGTTCCACACCTCATCGTCTTGAATCTACAATCGCAATTCCATTGTTATCGATTGGCGCGGACACCCGATGAACGACAACGACCAGACATCGCACCCCCAAGGCGATTTTTTCAACGCCGACCGTTTCCACAACGATCTGCAGAATTTCAGCAAGCAGATCGCCGGCTGCGACAAACTGGTCCGCATGGCGAATATCAGCCTGAACCAGATCGACGCGCGCATCGCCGAGGCCGCGCGCATCGAGGCGAAGGCGGCCGCGATCGTCGACGCCGCCGCCCAGGAGGCGGGCCGGGTGGCGGCCGAATCGGCCAGCATCGCGGTGGCCGACATGATGGGCAAGATGGCGGCCGTGACCAAGGAAGCCGAACAGGTCGTCCAGGCGATCAACCGCAGCCGCGGCCAAACCGGCTTGTGGATCGCTTTCTACATCGTCTGCACCTTGGTGATGTGCCTGCTCACGGCGTGGATTACGCAAC